>CALJTZ010000249.1 GCA_937975655.1 uncultured Synechococcus sp.
GGCAGCATGATTTCTTGATACGCCATATAGCCCCCATCAATTTCCAGCAGTTGATGGGCCTCGCGGTCCAGGCTGCTCAGGTTTCCGAACAGGCTGCTATCGCCGATCCAGCCATCGATCGCTTCCAGATAGGTGGGGGCCGGGTAGCCGAGGTAGCTCAACTGCACAGGAGCCGGCCGGTGCACGAGCGCCCCGATTCGGCTCAGGCCGGTGAAGCCCCCCAGTTCCACGATCACATCCAGGTTCGCATCGGCCATCAGCCGCGCGATGTCCAGATCCGTGCCGAAGCGCACGTCGAGCCAGTGCTCACAGCAACCCCGCAGCCGCTGGGTCACCTCATCCTGGTGGGGGCCGCAGCTCAGGCCCCACAGTTCCACTTGATCCCGGCTGTGGTGTTGCAACAGCGGCAGCAGAAACCGCCCCACGGGGTGGTTACACAAATCTGCTGAGAAATATCCGAGCCGCAGGCGTCGGCCCTGCAGTGGTTCACGAATCCGATCGGCCCAGAGGGGTCCCACCCCTTCCCGCCGCTTCCGCTGTTCCCAGTCCTGAGCCAGCTGAGCCCGTTCGGCTGGCTCGATGAGCTGGTAGCCAGCCCCCAGAAACTGAAGGCTGGCGTGGCTCGTATCGCTCAGGGTGTCATCCCACGCCAAGGCACGCCGCAGCAAGGCCATGCCCTGCTCAGCGCGGCCAATCTCCGCTAGGCAGTGGCCCAGCGATTCCTGCAGCTGCCGATCCTCCGGCACCCAGCGCAGCCCGGATTTGAGCACTGCTTCCGCCGCCAGGAAGTGTTTCAGCTGCCGCAGGCAGGCGGCCCGGTTCAGCCAATGGCCGGCTGCCTGGGGTTGCAGCTGGCACAGCTCCGCCAGCTCCGCCTCCGCCTCCGCCATCAGTTGCTGTTCTATCCACAGATCGGCTAGGGCCCGGCGGATATCTGGGTGTTGTCGTAACGGCTCCGGCAGCCTCGCGATGAGCTGCTCCGCCTCGTCCAGCCGCCCCAGCTCCTTCAGCATGGTGATCTGGTTGCCCCATCCACCTGTGCACTCGGGGTCCAGCAGGCACGCCTGTTGGCTGGCCGCTAGCGCTCCCTGGCGATCACCGAGGCGATGGCGGGCAAGCGCCAGATCCAGCCAGGTCCCAGGCCGATCTGGTTTGGTCTGGGTCAGCTCCTCCAAGATCCGCAGGGCAAGCTCGGGCTGTCCCTGTTGCATCCACAGCCGGGCTTGGGCCTGGAGCAGGTCGGGGTGCTGCGGCTCCTGGTCCAGGCCCGCAACGATCCATCGCCGGGCTTGTTCCAGTTGGCCAAGCTCCACCAGGCAGTTCACCCCGTTCAGCCGCAGCGGGGTATGCGCAGGGAAGCGTGGTAGCCAGCGCTGGTAGTGTTCAAGCGCCTGGCTGGGGCGGCCCAGTTTGCGCAGCAGAGCGCCCTGATTGGTGGCATCGTCCGCGAATTGGAGATTTGCCTCTAGCTGTTCCAGGCCCTCTGCCTGCTCCATCAGGACGCTGTAAAGCGCTGAGGCCTCTCCCAATTCCCCAGCTTCCAATGCCGCCAGAGCCCTTGATCGGATGAGCTCCAGGTTTGCCATGGTGGCCGAAAAGGATCTCCAATCTTATGGGCCTGTTCTCGAACGGCTGGCGGCCTGCCCGGCCAACGAGCAGCTTGAGCAGTTCGTGAGCGCCCTTGCTGCGGCAAGGCTGTCAGCAGTGTCCGCCGCAGCCCCACCGCCCCTGGTTCAGTTGGCTGAGGCCCTAGGCCTCTGGAGGTTGCAGCGTCATCCTGAGGCGTATGCGTTGCTTCAACCTCTGGAGCTGCCCCTCCAACAAGACCCTCGCTATTGGATTTTGCGGGGCATGGTGTCCAAGGCCATGCCCCATGGCGTTGCCCAGGCTCTGTATGCCTACCGTCAGGCCCTCGGCCTGGATGAATCCCGTGCAGACCTGCACTACAACCTGGCCAATCTGCTCAAGGAGAGCGACCCCCGAGCGGCTGAGCAGGCTTACCGGCGTAGCCTCAGCCTTGATCCTGGCCAGGCCGCCTGCTGGCACAACCTTGGCTCCTTGTTGCATCAGCAAGATCGCTTCCTTGAGGCACTGTTAGCGCTACACCACAGCCTTGGCCTTGATCCGGCAGCTGCCAACGTGTGGTGCGATCTGGGTAATGTGCTCCAGGCTCTCGATCGGTTGCCCGCGGCCCAGCGAGCCTTCGAGCTGGCCATCAGCCTTGATCGCAGCCATGGCGCCAGCCACGTGAACCTTGGTGCCGCCTTGGTGCAGGGCCTTCAGCCTGAGCAGGCCATTGTGCATCTGCAGCGAGGAGTGGAGCTGGAGAAGAGCTCCGCCGATTCCCTCTGGAACCTGTCGCTCGCCCATCTGCAGCTGGGCAACTACCGCGAAGGCTGGCTCCTGTACGACGCCCGGCTCAGTATTTCCGAATATCAGCCTTGCGAGCGTCCCACGGCCGGCTCCATGCCCGCTTCACTGGCCGAGTGCCCTGGTCCGGGCCAGCCCCCTCTGGTGGTGTGGAGCGAGCAGGGTGCTGGAGATGCCATTCAGTTTTGCCGCTACCTGGGTTTACTCGAGGCGGCAGGTGTTCCCTTCGAGTTCCGGTGCCGTGGTGCGTTGCTGCGCCTGATGCAGACCTGGACGGGTCTGCAAGATCGGGCCGTGCTGGAAACGCCATCGATGGACCCCACCGACTGTCGCCCCCACATCCCGCTGCTCAGCCTGCCGCGTCTGTTTGGCACCACGATGGCCACCATTCCCAGCAGCCTTCCCTACATGCGGCCCCCGTGTCACCCGCCCGCCTATCTTCAAGTGCCCCAGCCCCCTGGAGGCCTGGCCGTCGGTCTGGTTTGGGCCAGCCATGCGGGCAACCGCAAGATGTACGGGCGCAAGTCCATCCCTTTGGCCCTGTTGATACCGCGGCTTCTTGATCTTGTGGATCTCGACCTGATCGATCTTCACTGTATCCAGTGTGGTAAGGATGAGGCCCAGCTGCAGCCCTGGCTCGATCGCCCGCGAATCATCAATTGGGCTCCCCATCTTGAAGACTTTGCCGACACGGCCCATGTGATTAATCAACTGGATCTTGTGATCAGCGTGGACACAGCTGTGGCCCACCTGGCCGGTGCTCTGCGCAAGCCCACCTGGCTGCTACTGCCCCATGGCGCTGATTTCCGCTGGCTCCAGCACCGAGAGGATTCTCCCTGGTATCCAGCTTCCATGCGCCTGTTCCGCCAGCCAGCCCCAGGGGATTGGCCTGGCCTGATCCAGAAGCTTCATGCAGCCTTGGATGCCCTCTTTCTCCTCGATCTCGGCACCCTGGTGGACGATAGCCTGGATCGATGACTGATAAGCTCCCTGATCAGGTCGCACTGCTCGGCGATTCTCAGGCCCTGGCTGGCCTGGTGCAGCGCATGGACCTGCTCCCTCAGTTGTTGCGTCGCCAGGAAGAGGAGGCCATTGCGGCCCTGGTGGATCTTCCCTCGGAGTGGTTTCTGAACCAGCAGCAGAGTTTGTTGGGTGATCGCCCCCTCGACCAGTTTCTTGCCGAGAAGGGCTGGCAGGAAAGTGATCTCCATCTCCACCTCGCCAGGCCCGAGGCCCTCAACCGTTTTGCGCGCCAGCGCTTTGGTCCTGGCCTTGAGGAGGCCTTTCTGGGTGCCCAGGGCGGCCATGATCAGATCGTCTATTCGCTGCTTCGGGTGCGGGATCCATCGTTGGCTCAGGAGCTCTGGATTCGCCTGGAAGAGGAGGAAACAACCTTTGCCGAGGCGGCCACCAGCTTCAGTGAAGGGCCAGAGGCCGTGCGCAAGGGGGTGATCGGGCCCATGCCGATTGGAGAGTTGCAGCCCCCTGAGTTAGCCCAATTGCTGCGGGCTCTCAGGCCTGGCCAGTTACATCCCCCTCAGCGTCTGGGTGAGTGGAGCGTGCTGGTCCGCCTCGAGCAGCTCACCCCCGCCCGCTTTGATGCCGAGATGCAGCAGTTTCTCTTGCAGCAACAGCTCGACCGTTTTCTCAGCCATCGGGTGAATCAGCGCTTGGCTGGTGATGTTCCAGATCCCCTCGATTACCATCCAGACCAGCCTTAGAAGCCATGACCTCCAGCCGCACTGAGACCTTTCAGGGGTTACTTGCACGGTTTCCGGCCTTCGCCGGACTGGATCAGCAGGATCTTGCCTGGTTGGCTGAACGGGCCCAGCCGTATCACTGCAGCATTGGTCAGGAAATTC
>CALJTZ010000250.1 GCA_937975655.1 uncultured Synechococcus sp.
CCTTTTTGTTGGATGCAAAGCAACTGGAACCGGTGAGCCTGGAGGCCTGAGCTCACCCCGCCAGCGGGTGGCTCAGCCACACCCTTTCGGCCGCCGCGATGGCCGCCGTGGGTCCGCAGAGGCTCAGGCAGGGTCTGGCCAGTAGGCTCCGGGCGGCAGCATGCAGATCTGCCGGGGTGAGGTCCTGGGCCAGCTCCAGGCAGCGATCGGCGAAATCAAACGCCAGGCCGTGGCCGAGCACCAGGGCATGGCGATCGGCCACCTGGCTGCAGGTCTGGCGGCCCAGGGCTTCCTGGCCACTGAACTTGGCCAGAGCCAGCTCCAGTTCTGCGGCGCTGATCGGCACCTCCAGCAACCGCTGCCACTCATTCAGGAGTTCGCGCGTGGCCTCTTCGGCCCGTTCGCTGGAACTGGAGAGGTGGAACACAAAGGGGGCGTCCCCCAGGCGGGCCGGGTGATGCACGCCCACGTCGTAGGCCAGGCCGTGCTGCTCGCGCAGCGCCACGAACAACCGGCTCGACATGCCGATGCCCAGGTGGCAGTGGAGCAGGCGCAGGGCCAGGGCTTGGCTGGCGCCCAGGGGCACGGTGGTGGCCCCCAGCATCAACACCAGCTGTTCGGTTTCATCGCCACTGGCGGCAAACCGCTCTCCGCTCTGTCCGGCCGGGCCCTGCTGGCGCTGGGGTGCCCTCACAGTCCACAGCGGTTGCCCTACGGCCTCCAGCAGCACTTCCACATCCTCGGGAATCTGGCCCGCCAACACCAACACGGCCCCCTCGCTGCCGAGCCGATGGGCCTGGCGCTCCAGGGCAGCGCGGTCCAGGGTCTGCAACTCCTGCTCCACCCCCAGGGCGTCATGGCCGTAGGGGCCCTCGCCATAGAGCTGCTGGCGCAGCTGGTCGTGGGCCAGCTGAAAGGGGTCTTCCTTCTGGCGCTGCAGGGTCTGGAGATTCAGTTGGCGCTCCAGGGCGATCTGGTCGTCCACCAGCCAGGGCTGCTGCACCAGATGCCGCAGCAGGGGCAACAGCTGCGGCGCATCCTCACTGGCGCACTTCAGACTGATCAGGGTGCCATCCTCGGCGGCTTCGCAGCGCAGGCCAGCTCCCAGGCCCTCCACCAGGTCGGCCAGGGCATCTCCGCTGTGGGGCCCGCAGCCGCGGCTGAGCACCCCGGCCAGCAACTGGGCCGCACCGCGCTCCCCCGGGCGGTCGCCACTGCTGCCTCCCCGTAGCCACAACTTGGCCGAGAGGATCGCTGGCCCTGGACGATGCAGCAGAAAGAGCGGGCATCCGCCCGGAAGCTGACGACTCTCCACCTGAGCCAGTAGCGGCACCGCGGGGCTCATGCGGGCACCGCCCGCAGGCAGAAGGCCTGCTCTGGGTTGAGCAGGGGCAGCACCTCATGGCTGAGGCGAGCGCTGTCCCAGTGCTGCATCCAGTCCAGCGGGGCCTGCAGGTTGTGGCGCCGGCCCCAGAGGCTGCTGTTGCCCAGCATCCCGGCCACGGAGCCGGCAGCCTCCAGCCCGAAGCGGTAGCCGTTGGCCACCAGGCGGCGTGCGCGCTCCACCTCAGCCTCCTGGGCTGCGTGCTCGCTCAGCTCCTCCCACACGCGTTTCACTTCGGCCTGCACCCGCTCGATGGCTTCGGGCTCGCACACCGCCTCCAGCAGCACAAGGCTGCCGGATTCCAGCACGTTCAGGTCGAGGTCAATGCTCTCCACCAGCCGCAGTTGTTCCCGCAAGCGCTCCACCAGCCGGCTGCGCCGCCCCTCTGCCAGCAGGGTGGTGAGCAGGTCGGCGCCCACCACGGCATCCTGCTGGGCTGCAGAGGGCAACCTCCAGGCCATCAACAGCCTGGCCGCTTCGAGGCGAGGCAGCTCCAGGGTGTGGTCGCCTGGCTGCAGGGCCAGGCTGGTCGGGGCAGCGATCTCTGTGCTGGCCTGCAGGCGGCCCAGGGGAGAAGCCTCCAGTTGCGCCATCAGATCCAGGCCGGCGAGCGGGCCTGCAATCGCCAGGCAACAGCGATCGGCCCTGTATTGGCGCTGGTGAAACCGGGCCATGTGGTCCGGAGTGTGGGCCTCGAGGGCCTCACGCCGCCCCAGGATCGGCAGTCCGTAGGCATGGCCTGGGCAGGCGCGCCGCAGCAGTTCCTGGAAGGCCACCTCCTCAGGCTGGTCTTCACTCTGGGCTAATTCCTCGAGCACCACCTGGCGCTCCATGGCGAAATCGCCCCCATCCAGCCGCGGTTGCAGCACCAGATCCAGTAGCAACTCCAGGGCTTGGGCCGCCGCTGCCGGGGGAATCAGCACGTGGTAGTGCACGTCATCAAAGCCGGTGGCCGCGTTGCTGTTGCCACCCAGGGCCTCCACCTGTCGATCAAATTCACCGGCTGGCAGTTGGTCGCTGCCTTTGAACACCATGTGTTCAAGAAAGTGAGCCAGGCCGGATTCCGCCGGGCTCTCCCAGGCGCTGCCGGCGCGGCACCAGAAATCGATGCAGATCACCGGCGCCTGGGGCAGGTCGAGCTGCACCAGCTCCACCCCATTGCTCAACTGCTGGCGCAGCGGTTCTGGCAAAGCTGAGGGCGCAGGCGAGGGCGAGTGGGGCAAAGCCGTGACGGGCTGTGTCGTGATCTGCATTCTGCTGGCAGGATCATCGGGCTGGTGGCAGGGAGATTGCCGATGACCACATCTGCCCTGGGCATTCATCCCCTGGTGGACGCCCTTGCCGACCGCATTCGCGGCTGCTGGGACACGTTGCCGGAGTTGGCCCCGTTGGCGGTGGACCCTGAGCTGGAGGCCATCAGCGGCAGCCTTGATGGCGAGGCCCTGTTCATTCGCAATGAGCTGCGATGCAGCCGTGGCCTACGCAAACTCCACTTGGAAACAGCGCGCCTGGGCGCCGGGCTGCAGATCCTGCACTGCGTGTTCTTCCCGGACCCCCGCTACGACCTGCCCGTGTTCGGGGCCGACATCGTGGCCGGCCGCGGTGTGGTGTCTGCGGCGATTGTGGATCTCTCCCCCGTGACGGCTCAGTTGCCCGCCACCGTGGCGGGCCCCCTGGCGGCTCTGCCCCAGCGGCGCTTCAGCCAGGAACGGGAGCTGCCGGAGTGGGGCACCATTTTCTCTCCTTACGTGCGCTTTGTGCGCCCCGCCGACGCCGAGGAAGAGCAGCAGTTCATCGCCGTGGTGGTGGAGTTTCTAGAGGTGTTGGCCCAGGCCAGCCGCATGGCTGAACCGCAGGCGATCGACCACCCCGATACGGTAAATCGCTATCAGGGTCAGTTGAGCTATTGCCAGCAACAGAAACGCAACGACAAGACGCGGCGGGTGCTCGAGAAGGCCTTCAATCCGGAGTGGGCGGATCGCTACATCGAGGAGCTCCTGTTCGACGATCCGCTGCTGCCGGTGTGATGGCGTCGACGCTGACGCGCCGCCCTTGGCTGTTGGCCGGTGGGGTGGTGGTGGTGCTGTTGGCCCTGGGGGCCTTGCTGCGCAGCAAGCCGGCCGCCAGGCCTCGGCCTGCGCCATCGCCGGCTCAGCTGCGGCCCGAAGGCGTCTCGGCCCTCGGCCGGCTTGAACCCGCCGGCGATGTACGCAAGCTGGCTGCTCCGATCACCGGCATGGGCGGCAGTCCCCGTATCACGGCGCTGTTGGTGCAGGAAGGGGATCGGGTGCAGCGGGGTCAGGTGCTGGCCAGTTTCGACAACCGGCCGGGCTTGCTGGCCGATCAGAGCCTGCTGCAGACCCGCATCGCCAACCTCAGCCAGCAACTCAACCTGTTGGAGCGCGACACCCGCCGCTACCGGGGCCTGGCCAAGGGTGGTGCCACCCCCACCGGCGACCTCGACAACCGTGAGATCAAGCTGATCGCCCTGCGGGGTGATCTCTCCCAGGCACGGGCCCAGCTCATCAAGGTGCAGGCCGATCTGCAGCTCAGTGAATTGCGGGCGCCCATGGCCGGCACGGTGTTGCGCATCACCAGCCGCCCCGGGGAGCGCCCCGATGCCTCGGGGATCCTCGAGCTGGGGGCCACCGACCGCATGGAGGCCGTGGCGGAGGTGTACGAGAGCGATATCGACCGTGTGCGGGTGGGCCAGAGCGTGCGCCTCACCAGCGAGAACGGTGGGTTCACTGGCACCTTGCAGGCCAGGGTTCTGCGCATCAGTCCCCAGGTGCGCCAGCGTCAGGTGCTGTCCACCGATCCCACCGGCGATGCCGATGCCCGGGTGGTGGAG
>CALJTZ010000251.1 GCA_937975655.1 uncultured Synechococcus sp.
GAGTTCAGACGTGTGCTCTTCCGATCTTGCCGCGGTCACCCATGATCATGACCCCGCCGATGCGGGGATCGATCACATTGAGCAGCAGGGCCAGCTTCATCTCCTCCTGGCCCACGATCGCGGTGAAGGGGAAGACCCGGCGCTTGCGGGCTTGCGTCACGGTTGGCTGCTGGCTGGGTTTGCTGGCGATTGTTTCACAGGCAACAGGCTCAGCACCTGGGGCGGGGTGGCGTCGGCCGGGTAGATCAGCCGCACCTGCAGCTGCCGCTGGGCACCGGGGGCCAGGCTCACCGTGCCCAGGGCTGGCCCCTGCTGGCCGGCCCGCTGGATCAGGTGGAAGCCGCGCCGGCCCATGGGCTTGCCGGCCTCGTCGTCCAAGCCACTCACCTCTACGGAGCCGCGGAACATCACGGCCTTGGCTGGGGTGGTGTTGAAGCGCAACCCGCCCAGGGCCTGGTCGGATTTGAGCGGCGATTCCAGCGCCAATTGCAGCTGCAGCGGGGCCTTGCTGTCGTTGCGCAGGGGGATGGAGAGGTCGTACTCCACGCCGTAGTTGCCATGGGCCGCCCAGGCGGTGCCGGGGTACAGCGCCTTGAGTTCGGCGGTTTGCACCTGGCCGCTGCCCAGGCTGCCCCGCTCCAGGGAGCTGATCGGCCAGGAGATGGGGGCGCGGGAGGCGCTCAGCCAGCGCTGACCGGGGTCGGTGAGGGTGGTGCGCCAGACGCTGCCCACCTGCACGCCGCTGACGCGTGAGTAGATCAGCTGGCCCTTGCTGCCCCGTGGTGTGGGGCTGTGCTCCTTGGGGCTCAGGGGGCCGTCCAGCATGGAGGCCCAGCTCTCCGGTGGCGGTGGTTGGTCGCCGGTGCCGAAGGCCGCCAGCGTGGCCACACTCACCGGAGAGCTGCTCTGCAAGCGCAGCTGCAGGTTGCGGCCATTGAGCAGGGGGTCGAGGCCCTTCACCGGTAGGGGCAGCACCACCAGGGTGGTGGCCCGGTTCGGCGGCAGTTGCCACTGATCCGGCAGCACCGGGCTGCGCTGGCGGTTAAGCAGTTCTGTGGCCACCCGGCTGCCGGGGCCTGAGAAGGTGCTGCCGTCCTGGGGCAGCACCGCTGGCAGGGGCAGGAATGGCGCCGCTGGCTGCACCCGGTCCGTGGCCTGGGACAGGGCGGTGGAGCCCGTCAGCAACGTGAGCGTCACGGGCTCGCTGCCCCGGGGTTGGGCCAGCACCGCCAGCCACAGGGTGGAGTCGAGGCTCTCGGGCTGACCCGCGTACACGTGGTGGCTGAACAGGTCGAAGCGACCATTGAGGGCCACATCCAGGTGGGCCCTCGGTTCAGGCCGACCGGCCGCCGGGAAGGTGGAGAGCAGGATGCCCGGGGCGGTGATCAGCTCCGGGTTGTTGTCATTCACCATCAACACCCCGTCCAGGGCGCCAGGCAAAGGGGCCACGGTCTGGAGGCGTACCAGTGTGCTGGGGGCAGCAGGGGGCGGTGTTGCCGCCAGCAGCAGGGGGGGGATCATGGGTTGGTGGATCGGGGCTGGGAACTGCTGCTGCTGCGGCCGATCAGCGTTTTCGCCACTTCTGCCGCCATGGCCCGGATCAGGTCGGTGGAGCGCTGATCATTGAAGGGGCCCTTCACCATGAAGGCCGCCACGGCCCGCTGCCCATTGGGCAGTTCGATCAGGCCGCCATCGGCGTAGGCAATGCCAATGTCACCGGTCTTGTTGAGCACGGTGACGCCATGGGCCAGCAGGTCGCTGTCGGGATCGGGGGAGTCGCCCCCCAGGCCCATCAACAGGCCCAGGGGCAGGAGGGTGTTGGTGCGGGATTTGCCCATCACTTCGCGGAACAGATCCCGGGCCCGCGGGCTGAGTTTTTCGCCGGTGTCCACCAGGGCGATGGCCCTGGCCAGGTCATGGGAACTGGTGGTGTTGGTGCCGTCCAGATCCGGAAGCCAGTTGTTGATCACGGTTCCGCTCAGCCCCATGGCCTGGAAGCGCGCGTTGAGGGCCGTCTTGCCTCCGAGCCGTTTGATCAACAGGTTGGTGGCGCTGTTGTCGCTCACCCGGATCATTTCCATTGCCGCCTCATAGAAGGGGAAGCGGGTGCCGAGGGGCCTGCTGGCCATCCAGCCGGCACCGCCTCCCATCACCTCCTTCGTGAGCGGCAGCGGTTCGTTCCAGCGCAGCTTGCCGGCGTCCAGGTCCTCCAGGCCCGCCAGCAGGATCGGTGTCTTGATCGCGCTGGCGGCCGGTAGGGGCAGTTCGGCCTGGAGCTGGGCAAAGCGGCCGTCGTCCAGCACGAGCAGGTAGCCACTGGCCTTCAGGTCCTTGTGAACGGCGGCCAGTTGCGCCCATTTCTGGCTCAGGGCTGTGAGTTCGCTGCGGGGCTCAAAGCGCCCGAGGTTGAGGCCCCGCTGCAGGGGTTGCAGGGGGGAGGTGGCGCTGGGATTGGCCCTGGGCATGTTCACGGCGCCCTGGGCCAGCCGTGGCGCCAGCAGCTTCAACACCGTGCCGCTGATCAGCCCAAGCCCCACGCCCATCACCAGTAGGCGCAACACCAGCCGCAGGGGTGGGGCCCAGGCGCTGCCGTTGCCAGGGCGAGGGGGGCGACTGGAGCTCACGCTGATCGTAACGGGA
>CALJTZ010000252.1 GCA_937975655.1 uncultured Synechococcus sp.
TGCGCATTTGGCGGGGCGGTGAGAAGGCCCATCCCGAGCTGCTCGCCTTCATGGAGCGGGGTGAAACCCGCCGCATGCCCAAGTTGCTGCATCACCTCTGGCACGACCGGGTGAACATGGAGTTCGCTGAGGCCTGCATGCAGGCCATGTTCTGGCACCAGGGCATGGGCGGCCGCTTCAACGACTACCTGGAAAGCGAGGCCTATCGGGCCAATGCGGATCGGGCCATCAAGGCCTATTTCAAGGGCAACCCGGTGATGCTGGGGCTCTATCGCCTGTTCCCGGAGATGTTCCTGGAGCAGGTGCGGCAGCTCTCCTACACAGCCAACCTCGGCCTGTTCTGGGAGGTGATGGCGCCGGTGTTCTTCGAGATGAGCGACATCTACGACGAAGGTGGCTTTAACGGGGTGCCCGACGCGATGGACTTTCTGGTGAACGGCATTTTCGCCGTGGCCGGACGGCCGATCTATCACCACGTGTTCATCGGCGACGAGTGCTTCGAGATCATTCCCAAGAGCGAGGGTTTCACCTGGCTCTATGAGGCGGCGTTGCCCTATGTGGAGGCGGTGTTCTACCGCACCTCGCCGTTTCGGGGCACCAAGAGCTACAACGCCCAGGCCCATCAGGTGCCCGCCGATCAGGCCGACTTCCACTACGGCATCCTCTATGCCGATGTGTTTCCGGTGGGTTCAGCCGGCATTCCGCCCACCCTTCTGATGCAGGACATGCTGCATTTCCTGCCCCCCTACCTGCAGGAGCTCTACAAGCAGCATCGCCGCGGTGAGGAAGATCAACTGATTCAGTTGGGCATCACTTTCCAACGCTCGATGTACAACGTGACCTCGGCGGTGATCCAGGCCCTGCGCGGTGCCCTGCTCTACCCCCTCGACGACACGGACCCCGAGCACCTGATGGCCAACCGGCGCTTCTTTGAGGCCCAGATGGATCGCTTCCTCAGGCCTGAGGCCCGCCTCGCCGACATCCAGACCCAGGACTACCGCTAGGAGATCCGCCATGGCCACGATTCTTGAAACCGCCGCCGGCGCCGGGGTGTTCAACACCCTCCTGGCTGCCGTGGATGCCGCCGGTTTGCGGGGTGCCCTGGAGAGCCCCGGGCCGTTCACGGTGTTTGCCCCGGTGGATGAGGCCTTCGCTGCCTTGCCCCCGGGTACCGTCCAGACCCTGGTGGACAACCCTCCACAGCTGGCACGCATCCTCAAATATCACGTGCTCAGTGGTGCCCACAGCCGCAGCGTGCTCGTGGCGCAACCCGAATGGGAGAGCCTGGAGGGGGCACCGATTCCCATTCGCCGTTCCGAGCCCTTTGAGGTGAAAAACGCCACGGTGGTGACAGCCGATATCGTTTGCGACAACGGTGTGGTGCACGTGATCGATCGCGTGATCCTGCCGGGCTGATCGCTCTTTGCTGCCACCTGCGTGGGTTCCTCCCTGCTCAGCACTCTGCTGTTGCTTTTGGTGGGGGCCCTCGTGGCTCGGCTCACAGCCACGCGCTTAGAGCGCTGGGCGGTGCCCGCCATCGTGCTCGAGCTGCTGGTGGGGTTCCTGTTGGGCAACACCCTGGTGCCCTTCAGTCGGATTCAGGCCCTCTCCGGCATCACCGAATTGGGCGTTCTCACCCTGTTCTTTCAGGTGGGCCTGGAGGTGCGTGGCGGTTTGTTGGGGTCACGCCCGGCGGCGGTGTTGCGCACGGTGTTGTTGTCGGCGCTGACGCCCCTGCTGGCCTGGTGGCCGTTGCAGCAGGGCTTCGGGCTCTCCCCAGCCACCACCCTGTTGTGCGTGGCGGTGCTCAGCGCCACGGGCACGGGGGTCACGCTGCGAGCCCTCGCCCAGGCTTCGGCCCTCAAAACCCCCTCGGGGCGCCTGTTGGTGGGGGTATCGGTTCTCGACGACCTGCCGGCCATCGCCCTGCTCACCCTCTCGGTGCAGCTGGGGGCCTCTGCGATGGCGGCTCCACCGCAAAACCTGGGAGCGCTGCCTCCAGGCTTGGGTGCCGCTGTGGGACTGGGCGTCGCCCTGGCGAGCTTCCCGGCCACGCGTTGGTGGCTGCAGCGCCATGGCCCCTGGCGGCCGGGGATTCTGGGGGTGTTGCTGTTGCTGATCGGCTGCAGCTGGTTTGGTGAGGTCACCGGGCTCACCAGCCTGCTCGGAGCTCTCTGGGGCGGTGTGTTGCTGAGCCGGCTGGCTCCGATGCCCGAGGGCAGCGCTGAGGCCGCTGAGCTGGGGGGCCGTTTGGCCCTGCTTTCGGATGTGTTCCTGCCCCTGTATTTCATCAGCGTGGGCATGCGCATCCAGGCCAGCACCCTGCTGCAGCCGCAGGCCTGGGCCCTGGCCCTGCTGCTGCTGTTGCTGGCCATCAGCTGCAAACTGATTTGCGGGCTGGGCATCAGCCGCGCAGATCAGGCAGCCGGCATCGATCGCTGGGTGGTGGTGTTCGGCCTCATCCCGCGGGGCCTGCCTGG
>CALJTZ010000253.1 GCA_937975655.1 uncultured Synechococcus sp.
CGCGATCGTGGCTCAGCACTTCGTTGCCGAAGTAGCGGGCCACGGGGAACTCGGAGGAGAAGGGGAACTCCATCACCCGCTCATCGTCGCTGACCTGAAAGTCAGCAACCTCGGCGCGCTTCAGAAGCTGTCCTTCCAGATCACGCGATAGATCCATCACCATCGTCCGGGTTGTCTTGCTCATTATCGGCGGCCAAAGCCGGCCCAGGCTGCGCGGGCTCGGGGTCGTTCGCCGGGTCGGTGTCGAATCTGAGGTCGAGCTCCTCGGCCACATCCAGCTCCTGCCGGCGCGCCTGCATCAGCTCCTCAAGGTCGCCGCCCTGCTCGGCCACCACCTCGGCCAGCGTCTTGAAGCCATTGCGCACCGCCATGGCGTAGGCCTCCACCTCCTTCGAGGGGTCCACCCATGCCCAGCCGCGCGGCATCCACCGCACCGCCTTGTAGCGATCGGCGCCAAGCTCGTAGTTGGCCAGCGGCAGCGCGCCGCTCAGCACGGCCATGTCGAGCCACGCATCGAAGACCCGCTGGTGCAGGTTCTCGATCAGCCAGTTCTGCAGGATGCGCCAGTGATCGCGGTCCTCGAGCAGGCTCAGCCTCGAGCTGCTGTAGTTCGTCTGGCTGAAGTCGCGGCTGACGGTCTCGTAGGAGCAGCCGATACCGGCCGCCATCGCCCGCAGCATGGCCCGCAGGAAGGGCTCAAACTGCCCATCCGGCGCGTCGAGCTGCGGCACCGTCACGCTCTCGCCGGGCGCCAGATACTTGAACACGCCGGGCTCGAAATTCGACACCCGCTCGCCCTCGAGCACCTCATCGCCCATCAGCTCGCCCTCGGGGCTGGTAATGAAGCCCATCAGCGCGCTCGAGGCGCGTGCCCGCACGATCTCAGCCTGCTCGTAGCCCTGCAGGTGGTGCAGCCGCTGGATCGCCGAGGCCATCCACGTCACGCCGCGCGTCTGGCCGGGCCGCTCCATCCGGTAGAGGTGGATCACCTCCTCGGCCGGGATGCGCTGGTGGCGCTGCGTCGAGATCTGCTGGTTGCTGAACTGGTAGTCGCCGGGGTGGTACGCCAGGAAGTGATAGGCCACCGGCCGGCCCCAGCGGTTCACCTCGACGCCCATCCTGATCTCATTGCCCTGCTGGCTGCGGCCGTTCAGGCCATCGTCCAGCTGGTCGGCCTCGAGCACCTCGAGCGCCATCGGCACCGCGGAGCCGCCGAACCCCTGCTTGACCAGGCGGATGAATACCTCACCCGACTCGGCCACGCTCCTGATCGCCAGCCGCTCGACATCCGCGAACGTCAGCTTGCCGCCGGTGTGGCAGTGCCGCGCCTTCGTCCACTGCTTCCACGCCTGCTCGATCTGGTCGTTGATCGCTTTGTCGAGCCGGCCGCCGCGCAGCATCCGCACCTGCGCCTGGAAGGGGATGCCCTGCCCCACCACGTTGCCCTCGATCGCGCGCAGGGCCTGCCGCGCGTAGTCGTTGTCCCTGCACAGCTGCCGTGCCCGGTCCCGCAGCTTCTGCGCGCTGCCGTAGATCTCGCTGTCGGCGCTGGTGTTGCCGGTCACCCAGTCCGATGTCAGCCGCGAGAACTTCGCGCCCTCATACATCCGTCGCCGTGTCGGCCGTGTTGGGGTCGCCTCGGGGGTTCCCCGCTGCAGCCACCCGAAGATCGCAGATCGGATGCCCATCAGAACCGCACGAACAGGTTGTGTGGGTTACCCAGGCCGTTAGCGACCATTGCAGCCGCTTGTTCCCGCTTAACCTCGGCCTTCAGCTTAGATTCCAGCGCCAGAAGGTCGGCCATCTCCATCTTCTTCAGCCGCCGGCTGCCGATCGTGTACTCGGCCACCG
>CALJTZ010000254.1 GCA_937975655.1 uncultured Synechococcus sp.
CAGGAGCGGCTGCAGCAGTTGCTGTTCGGTCAGCCCCTGGCGGACCTCACGGGGGAGGCCTGGAGCGCAGGCGTGGCGACGGGTCCGCTGCTGGTGGGCAACCTCACCGTGGCCACCCACCTGCTGGGCACCCCCCACCTCCCGGATCTGCGCGGGGCAGTGCTGGTGCTGGAGGACGTGGGCGAGGCCCCCTATCGCATCGACCGCATGCTCACCCACTGGCGCCTCAGCGGCGCCCTGCAGCAACTGGCTGGTATCGGCTTCGGCAGCTTCAGCCACTGCAACGACGACGATGCGCGCGATCCCGACACCTGCTTCAGCCTCGAGCAGGTGCTGCGGGAGCGCACCGCCGACTTGGGCATCCCCGTGCTGGCCCGGCTGCCGGTGGGCCATGAGCCCGGCAATGCCGCTCTCCCCCTGGGCGTTCCGGTGCGGCTGGATGCCCACCGGGGTGTGCTGCAGGTGCTTTAGCGGCCGGCCAGCACCGCCGCGGCAATGGTGAGATCGAAGGGGGTGGTGATCTTGATGTTGGAGGGGGAGGCCTCAATCACCTGCACCGCCCAGCCCAGGCGCTCGAACAGGGAGGCGTCATCGGTGACGCTCCAGCCCTCGGCAACGGCGCGGGCGTGGGCCTCCCGGAGCTGTTGCACGGGAAAACCCTGGGGGGTCTGGGCGCCCCAAAGCTGCGAGCGATCGGGCGTGTCCTGAATCACGCCATCACCATCCACCCGCTTGATCGTGTCGGTCACGGGTGCGGCCGCGATCACCGCCGCACCGGCGGCCACGGCCTGGGCGCAGCGGCTGATCAGATCGGGATCCACCAGGCAGCGGGCCCCGTCGTGGATCAGCACAGAGCTGGCTTCCGGAGGCAGGGCAGCCAGGCCGTTGCTCACGGATTCCTGGCGGCTGTCGCCTCCCCGGATCCACACCACGGGACGGTCGGGGTGCACAGCGGCCACCAAGCCCTCAATGGCGGCCTGATCGATGGGTTGGCCCACGATGCCAATCCAGCAGATGTCGCCGCAGGCCAGGGCGGCCTCCAGGGTCCAGGCGAGCACAGGGCGCCCCGCCACCTCCAGCAGCAGCTTGTTGCGCTCCGCTCCCATGCGGCGGCCGCTGCCGGCGCAGGCGATCAGCAAATGCACAAGCGGGCGGCCTCCTGAGCCTGGTTGATCCGACCTCCATACAATCAGCCCGCGACCCGCCCTAGCTGCCCGCCGCCATGCGCGTTCTGTTTCTGCTTCCGGGCGGCATCCCCAGCCAGCTGGAGGCCCTGCCGGCCGTCGCGACGGTGGCCAGCCAACTCCAGGCCCAGGTGCAGGTGGCCTGTGCTCCTGCCGCCGCCGCCGCCTGGACACTGGTGCCGGCGGTGGAGAAGGTGATTCCGTTCGACTTCGACACCCGGGCCAGCCTGGCGGACTGGGCCAACTTGCTGGGCAACGTGCGCGAGCCCGATTTCCAGGCCTGCATCAGCCTGGCGCAGGGGCGCCAGCTCGACCTGATGCTCTCGATGAGCCACATTCCCAACCGCGTGGCGCCGGGTGGCTTCTCCGCCACGAGCAGCGTGAGCCCCATGGACGGCTGGCAGCCCCAGGCCCTCGGGGCCTTCCTGCGCCCGCTGGGCCTCAGCCTGGATGCGGGGGCCTTCCGCCTGGCGTTGCCCAAGGCGGCCCTCGAACAAGCAGCGGCCCAGCTGCCGGCCGGCCAGGGCCCTGCCCTGCTGCTGAGCCCCTCCGGCACCGCCAACGACTGGCCTAGCAGCCAGTGGCAGGCCCTGCCCGAACAGGTGCGCAGCAAATTGCCCGATCTACGGGTGGTTCAAGCCCTGCGCGGCAGCAAGCTGCAGGAGCAGGCGGCCCAGATCGCGAGTTGTGATGTGGTGCTGAGCAGCGATCCCATCACCACCGAACTAGCCCTATTCAGCGGGGTTCCCCTGGTGGCCCTGGGCCGCGACGCGGCTCAACTGCCAACCCGACAGGGGGTGCAGGGACTGGGGGCCAGCGGCCAGCTGACCCAACTGCCCATGGCGGAGGTGCTCAAGGCCATGGGCCTGGGATGAGACAGCCTCGGCGGACACGCCTGCGCCAGCCCCAGCGCCGCGCCACGCTCTCGACACTGCTGAGCCGGCGCCCCTGGGCAGGCCCAGTACTCGCGCTGGTGATGGTGGTGAATGCCGGGGCCGCGGGCTACCGGATCAGCGAGGGCTGGGACTGGGGTGACTGCTACTGGATGGTGCTGATCAGCCTCAGCACCCTGGGGTTCAGCGATGCGGAAACCCAGGTTCTCAGTGGTGGTGGCCGGGTGGTGACGGCCCTGCTCATCATCGGCGGCCTGGTGGTGGTGCAACAGACCATTCAGAAACTGCTGGAATTAACCAATTCCGGCTATTTCCGGCGCCTCCGGGAGCGCCGTTATCGCCAACAGCTGCAGCGCACGATGAACAACCACGTGATCCTCTGTGGCTATGGCCGCATCGGCCGCGAAATCGCCCAGCAACTCAGCGCCGAAGCGGTGCCCTTGCTCGTGGTGGAGATGGATCCAGACCGCATTCAGGAGGCCCAGCAGCGAGGCCTCACGGTGCTGCAGGCGGACGCCACCCTCGACGTGACGCTCGAGGAAGCCGGCGTGCATCACTGCCGCGCTCTGGTGGCGGCCCTGCCCAGCAATGCGGCCAACCTCTACGTGATCCTCAGTGCCCGGGGCCTGGCCCCCCGGTGCCGCTTGATCGCCCGGGCCGACAGTGAGGAGGCCGAGGGCAAACTGCGGCTGGCCGGGGCCGACCAGGTGGTGAGCCCCTATGTGGCAGGGGGCCGCACCATGGCCGCCACCGCCCTGCGGCCCCTGGCGGTGAACTTCATGGAACTGCTGGCCGGCTCCGAGTGTGAGGTGGAGGAGCTGCTGCTGAGCAGCGACCCCGAGCAACTGGGCCAACTCAATGGTCGCAGCCTGGCGGAGCTGCAGCTGGGCCGGCGCAGCGGCGCCCTGGTGCTGGCGATTCGCAACCCGACTGGCGCCGGTGCCCCCGGAGCTGCTTTGCTGGCCAATCCCAGCGGGGAGGTGCGCCTGGCGCCGGGCCAACTCCTGGTGGTGATGGGTAGCCAGGCCCAGCTGGAGCGCCTCATCGACCTGCTGGGATCGGCCCTGGCCGGCGTGGATACGCTGCAGGCCTAGGCGCCAGCCGCAAGGCCAGGCTTACGCTCGCGCGATTGCCGCCTCTGCTCCATGGCCAACGCCACCCCCCTTGCCGGACAGGTTGCCCTGGTGACCGGCGCCAGCCGGGGCATCGGCCGCTGCATCGCCCAGGTGCTGGCCCAGGCGGGCGCCACGGTGGTGGTGAATTACGCCAGCTCGCCTGGGGCAGCGGAGGCGGTGGTGGCGGAGATCCAGGCCAGTGGCGGCAAGGCCTGGGCCCACCAAGCCAACGTGGCCGATGAGGACCAGGTGGAGGCCATGGTGAAGGACGTGCTGGCCAAAGAAGGCCGGCTCGATGTGTTGGTGAACAACGCCGGCATCACCCGCGATGGCTTACTGATGCGTATGAAGAGCGCCGATTGGCAGAGCGTGATCGACCTCAACCTCACAGGGGTGTTCCTCTGCACCCGGGCCGTGAGCCGCTCCATGCTCAAGGCCCGCAGCGGACGCATCATCAACATCACCTCCGTGGTGGGCCTGATGGGCAACCCCGGCCAGGCCAACTACAGCGCCGCCAAGGCGGGCGTGATCGGGCTCACCCGCAGCTGTGCGGCGGAATTCGCTAGCCGCGGCGTCACCGTGAACGCCGTGGCACCGGGCTTCATCACCACCGACATGACCAAAGACCTCAACGTGGAGCCGATCCTCTCGGCCATTCCCCTGGGTCGCATGGGCAGCCCCGATGAAGTGGCCAGCGCCGTGCGCTTCCTGGCAGCGGATCCCGCTGCCTCCTACATGACCGGCCAGGTGCTGCAGGTGGATGGCGGCATGGTCATGCGTTAGAGACCGGCTGGGCCAGCTCCTCCCGCAGCCGCCGGATCCGTTGCAGCAGCTTGAGGCGACGGCTGCGGGCCGTCATGGTGAGAAAGATGCGCAGCGGCACATAGATCAGGGCCATGCCCAGGCCCAGCCCCGCCACCAGCAGAAACACCATCAAGTTGCTGCCGGCGGCGGGGTCCGCCAAGGCATCGCTCAGAACCTCGGTGATGCTGTCCTCCATGGGCGGCACCCTATCGAGGGGATGGGGTGAATGCAGCCTTCCCCACCCCCGGCATTCGGCTTTCCCCACCAGCCAGGCCGCCGGATGGCATGGGAGCCTGTGGCCACGGTTCTTCTCTGTGCTGCCGCGCCCCATGGCCAAGCTGCTGCTGTTCTCCGATGCCTCCCGCTCCGCCCTCGAGCGCGGCGTCAACGCCCTGGCCGATGCGGTCAAGGTCACCATCGGCCCCAAGGGCCGCAACGTGGTGCTGGAGAAGAAGTTCGGCGCCCCGGACGTGGTGAATGACGGCGTCACCATCGCCAAGGAAATCGAGCTCGAGGATCCCTTCGAGAACATCGGCGCCAAGCTGCTGCTGCAGGTGGCCACCAAGACCAAGGACAAGGCCGGCGACGGCACCACCACCGCCACGGTGCTTGCCCAGGCCATGGCCCGTGAGGGCCTGCGCAACGTGGCGGCCGGCGCCAACCCCGTGGGCGTGCGCCGCGGCATGGACAAGGCCGTGGCTCAACTGGTGCAGGGCATCGAAGCCCGCTCCAGCGCCGTGGCCGGCGACGCCATCCGCCAGGTGGCCACGGTGAGCTCCGGTGGCGACGAGGAAGTGGGGCAGATGATCGCCGAGGCCATGGAGAAGGTCACCGCCGATGGCGTGATCACCGTGGAGGAGAGCAAGAGCCTGGCCACCGAGCTGGAAATCACCGAGGGCATGGCCTTCGACCGGGGCTACAGCTCCCCCTACTTCGTCACCGACGGTGATCGCCGCGTCTGCGAGTTCGAGAACGCCCTGCTGCTGGTCACCGACCGCAAGATCAGCGCCATCACCGACCTGGTGCCCGTGCTGGAAGCGGTGTCCCGGGCCGGCAAGCCCCTGGTGATCCTGGCGGAAGAGGTGGATGGCGAAGCCCTCGCCACCCTGGTGGTGAACAAGAACCGTGGCGTCCTACAGGTAGCGGCGGTGCGGGCCCCGGCCTTTGGCGAGCGGCGCAAGGCGGCCCTGCAGGACATCGCCATCCTCACCGGCGCCACCCTGGTGTCTGAAGACCGGGCCATGACGCTCGACAAGGTGAGCCTGGACGACCTGGGCAAGGTGCGCACCATCACCATCAGCAAGGACAGCACCACGATCGTGGCCACCGGTGAGCACCAGGCTGCCGTGGCCGATCGGGTTGCCACCATCCGCCGTGAGCTGGACAACACCGACTCCGACTACGACCGCGAGAAGCTGGTGGAGCGCATCGCCAAGCTGGCCGGCGGCGTGGCCGTGATCAAGGTGGGTGCCCCCACCGAAACCGAGCTGCGCAACCGCAAGCTGCGCATCGAGGACGCCCTCAACGCCACGCGGGCCGCTGTGGAAGAGGGCATCGTGGCCGGGGGCGGCAGCACCCTCGCCCTGCTGGCCAGCAATCTCGATGGCCTCGCCGCCAGCCTGAGTGGCGATGAGCGCACTGGCGTGCAGATCGTGCAGCGGGCCCTGACGGCGCCGCTGCAGCAGATCGCCGCCAATGCCGGCCATGACGGCAACGTGGTGGCGGAAGAGGTGCTGCGCAGCGGCAAGGGCTTCAATGCCGCCACCGGCACCTACGAAGACCTGCTCACCGCCGGCATTCTCGACGCGGCCAAGGTGGTGCGTCTCGCCCTGCAGGACGCCGTGTCCATCGCCTCCCTGCTGATCACAACCGAGGCCGTGATCGCCGACAAGCCCGAGCCTCCTGCCGCCGCTGCACCCGGTGGCGACATGGGTGGCATGGGCGGTATGGGTGGCATGGGCGGTATGGGCATGCCGGGCATGATGTGAGGCTCCTCCGGCCTCACGCCGCTACAGCGCCCTGATCAGCCGGGCGTGGATGCGGCAGACACTCAACGCTTCCCGGGGCGGGTCACTGCAGAGCCGCCCCAGTTCCCGGTTCAAGGCCTGAAGCTCGGCCATCGGCAGACCAGTCACAGGAGTGCTCATCAACAGCCCCCCCACCACAAGGGGGACGATCGAGAACCAACGCAGGGAGGTCATTCAGCGCACCTCCTTTGAGACACCTGAGATACGAGCAGTCTGACCACCAGGGTGCGGGCTGGGCCTCAAGCTTCAGAAAGCTTTTCCGCCCAGGAATTAACCCAGTGGGCGCCTGAGTTCTCCACGGCCAATGGCCTCGATATAGGCCGCCACCTGCAGGTCCACCCCGGTGATGGCGGTGCCCACCACCACGGCATCTGCACCCTGCTCCAATGCCGAGCGGGCCTGATCGGCACTGGCGATGCCGCCTTCGCAGATCAGGCTGGTGCCAGCAGGCAACTGCTGGCGCAGTGGGGCCAGCAAGTCCCAGGCCGGCGGCCGCGAGCTCGCCGTGGCCTCGGTGTAGCCGAACAAGGTGGTGCCCACCCACTGACAGCCCAGGGCGGCCGCCCGCAAGCCGTTGTCCACGGAATCGATATCGGCCATCAGCGGAGCACGGAGATCCACTGAGGCCCGGCGCACCAGATCGGCCAGGTCCTGGCCGGCGGGGCGAGGCCGCTCGGTGGCATCCAGTGCAATCACATCCGCTCCAGCCGCCCACACCGCCTGGATCTCCTCCCAGCCTGGGGTGATGTAAACGGAACTGTCTGGGAAAGTGCGTTTCCACAGACCCACGATCAGGGCCTCCGGGCAGCGGCGCCGCACCGCGCCGATGTGCTCCGGGCTCT
>CALJTZ010000255.1 GCA_937975655.1 uncultured Synechococcus sp.
CACTGACGTCGAGCAATTGACTGAGCATGTGGTTACATTGGATAAAAAAATTCACGCATTGACAAGGGCATCTTCAATCATTTTTTCAAGATCATCCTCATCTTCAGCAGCAGGAGCACCAGCAGCAGCTGCAGGCACTCCAGGGCGAAGCCGAGGGCCTCAAAAGCCAACTGGCGGCGCTGCCGGCCATGGCCACGGAGCAAGTGCGTCAGCTGCGTCAGGCCGAGCAGGCCCTGGCCCAGACCGAAGCCCGCTGTCAGGCCATGGCCGCCAGTCTGGAGGTGCTCGAAGCCGACCAGCCCATCCGGCTTGACGGTGGCAGCCCGCTCAAGCCCGGTGAGCGCTACCAGCTCACAGCCGAGGTGAACCTGCAGGTGGGCCCGGGGGTGGTGCTGCGGCTCAGCCCCGGGGGAGGGCAGGCTCTGCCCCAGGCCCAGGCTGAACAGCAGCGCAGTCGGGAGCGGCTCGCAACCCTCAAAGACGATCTCGGTGTGCCCACCAGCGATGCCGCCGAGACGATCGAACGCCAACGCCGCGATCTGGAAGCGGAGCTCACCACCCTGCGCAAGGCAGCGGCCGCCATTCCCTGGGCAGGCCTGCAGGAGCGGATTGCGGCGCTCGTGCCGCGGCGCCAGCGCCTGGACGCGGCCCTGGCCCACCTGGCCCCCGACCCTGAGGCCACAGATCTGCTGCAGCTGGATCGTGCCGGCCTGGAGTTGGCGCTGCAGACCCTGCGCAGCTCCAGCAGCAGCCTGAACCACGCGCTGGAACAGCTGGCTGGCAGCCAGCAGCAGAGTGCATCGCGCGAGCGCGCGCTGCAGCAGCAGCTCACCGCCAGCCGCGGCCAACTGGATCAACTGGCCGGCTCGCTCCAGGGGTTGGCGGCGCGGCTGGCCGAAGCCGAGCAGCAGAGCGGCTCAGCTGAATCCCTGGCCAGCCAACTGGAGGAGCTGGAGGCAGACCTGCGGCACCGCCAAGCCCAACTGGACCAGCTGGACGCCGAACACACCAGCCTGGGTGGCGCCGCGGATCCCAACGGCGCGGAGTCAATCGCCGCTGCCCTGCAACAGCTCGAGGCCGAGAAGGACAGCCTGCTCACCAACCGCGGCCAGGCCGAACAGCGCTGCACCAGCCTGGGCGCCAACGATCCCGCCGCCGAGCTGGAGCAACGCCAGGCCGCCTGGGAGGCGGCGGCCGAAGAGCGGGCGAGCCTGGAGCGACAGGCCCAGGCCCTCACCCTCCTACAAACCCGCTTTCACGAGGCCCAGAGCCGGCTCGCCAACCGCTACAGCGAACCCCTGCGGGAGGCGATCGGCCCCTACCTGGCCACCCTGGCCACCACGCCGCTGCAGCCCCTATTGGCCTTCGATCCCCAGCAGGGGTTTCAGGATCTGCAACTGCGCCAGGGCAGCGAGGCCTATGGCTTCGAGCGTCTCAGTGGCGGCATGCGCGAACAGCTGGCCGCAGCCTTGCGCCTAGCGCTGGCGGAGGTGCTGCACCCCGCCTACGACCATTGCCTGCCCCTGGTGTTCGACGATGCCTTCACCAACAGCGACCGCGAACGCCTGATCGGGCTCAAACGCATGCTGCGGCGTGGCATGGAGCAGGGCATCCAGATCCTGCTGCTCTCCTGTCATCCGCAGGACTACCGCGACCTGGATGTCGCCGACAGCCAACAGAAAGCCCCCGATGACCATGGCCTCGGGGGCGAACAGCAGCGTGAGCTGACAAACGACGTTGTGCGGGTTCAGCTGGGTTGAGAACCGAGGGCTGGGAGACCAGCCAGGACCTCAGGGGTGCTGAACCGCAGGACTCACTCTTCGTCTTCTTCGGTGGAGCCAGCAGGGATCAGGCGGATCTGCTTGCGGCCCAGCTTGATTTCAAACTCGTCGCCGGGCTTGAGATCGAGCATGGCGGTATAGGCCTTGCCGATCAGCAGGTTGCCGTTGCCCTGAACGGTGGCGACATAGCTGAGCTTGCGGCCGCCCTTGCCAACCTTGCCACTGACGCCGAGTTCAACACCCTTGGCTTCCAGCAGGGCCTCGTAGAAAGCCGTGAAGTTCAGGCGCTCGCCACCGTCCTTCTTGGTGGAGACATAACCGCAGGAGCGGACGATCTCGGACTTACCCACATCGCCCAGTTCCTTGACCTTGGCCAGCAGTTCGGATCCGGTGAGCATTGATTTCGTGGGTTCATCAATTCAACCCCCATAACTTACAACATGCCCACGATGCATGCCACGACTCGCCGATGAGCACGGAAGAATCAACCCAGGCAAATCGGCAGTAAGCCACGGAAATGAACGCGATTACTCCCCTTGTAGCCCAGGATCACGATGCCGTCCTGCAGATCTATCGCGATGCGGTGGAGACTGTCGCCCCGTCGCAGTACAGCCCGGCCCAGGTGAAGGCCTGGTCCCAGCAGGCAAGATCGGGATCTGGCATTACACCGTTACGGAACTCCCTGCGGCGAGGCTGGGGGCTCGTGAGTCGTTCAGCGGATGGCGAGGCCGAGGCCTTTGCACTATTGGAGCCCGAAGATCGCGTAGCCCTGCTTTATTGCCGGGGCCGCTCCTGCCGTGCCGGCCGTGGCCGTGCACTGCTGCGGGCCCTGGAGCAGGAGGCACGCCAGCGTGGGATCCAGCGGCTGCGAACGGAGGCCAGCTTGATCTCGCAACCGCTGTTCCTCAACCAGGGCTGGCAGGTGAGCTGGCAGGAGGAACTGCTGATCAACGGGGTGTTATTCCGCCGCTTCCGCATGGCCAAGCCCCTGAACCAGGCCGAGGCGGCGTTGATACTGACCTGATGGCCGAAGCTCAGCTCCAGCAATTTCTCGAGAAGATCCGCCAGCTCAATGCCCTCGTGGCCCTGAGTGAGGCGAACCCCGCCGTGCGGAACGCCCTGCGGGACTGCGACAGCCATCACGATGTGGTGACCCTGGCGGCCCAATGGGGCTTTGATATCGGCCGGCGCTGGGGGGACAGAGCCGAGGCGCCCAGCAGGACGAATCCCAGCGCGATCCATCCCGATCAGCGCAACCTGCTGGAGGGCAACGCCCCGGCCGCCGGCGAGGAACGGGTGGATGTGATCCTGCAGACTCCGGACTGGAGACTGGAGCGCATCCACTCCTGTGGATCCTGCAGCGCACCAGGGTTCTGGTACGACCAGGAGGAGAACGAATGGATCCTGGTGCTCCGGGGCAGCGCCACGATTGAATTCGCGGATGAAACGGAACCCCGGGATCTCTGCATTGGGGACAGTGTGCTGATAGAAGCGCACTGCCGCCATCGGGTGGTGGCTACGGATCCTGCTCCGGGAACCCTTTGGCTGGCTCTCTTCTGGAGGGCATCCGCATGATGTGTGATTGGCGCACCAGCCAATAGGCCACCGCCAGCGACAGCACCCCCACCGCCAGGCCGATCAACAGGGAGCCATCCTTCTGGCTCCCCGGCGGCATCACGATCACCTTGCGGGAGAGGGCCGTGAGGGCCGTGATCAGCACCAGCTCGATCTGCACCACGTGCTCACGCAGATAGGCCGTGAGGTTCTGGAGCACCTCCAAGGCAATCAGAATCACCAGAATCTGATCCAGCAGGCCGATGAGGCCTTCGCCAGTCCAGTTCACCCTCAGATCCAGCAGATCAGCGCCGAGGAACAGCACCAGCTGCAGGCTGGCCACCACAATCACAGCCGCCAGGATGATGGCGAGAAGCTTGGCCAGCTGACGCTCGAACCCGTGAACGCCCCTCAGAAATCCGTTGTCCTGCACGGACTTAGCGGTTGAAGGGGTTGTACTGCGGCTTGGCGGGCGTGTCGCCTTCTGGATTCACGATCTTGGTGCCACAGGTGATCGAACCATCCGCAGCGGTGACGCAGTTGGTGGGCTCCACCTTGGTGGCGGGCCCCACGGTGCTGCCAGGGCCCAACAGGAAGCTCTCCACCTGGGTCAGGGCGGGCGTGGCCGCCATCAGCAGCGCCAACCCCGACACCAAACCCACTGCGATCGACACCATGGCACCTGCCCGTACGTGATTCAGTCTGACGCGCCCGCTGGCCGCGGGTCAGGATTCGCCCGCATCCAGACGGATTTCCTGAAGCAGCAGGTCGAGCTGGCCCAGAGAATCCTCCAGGGCCAGGGGCAGGGGGCTCTCGCCATCGTCGGCGAGATCTTCCTCGCCCTGCCAGAGGGATTCGATCTCACACAGCCGCTCGGCCAGACCAACCAGGCCATCGCGGCCGTGGATCCTGGCCAGCTCCTCCAGCAGTACCGGCATGCGGATGGAACTGGCCCGCAGGGCCCGGCGCAGGTCGGCCTGGGTGCGACCCGCATGGCGCAACCAGTCCTTGAGAAAGGACTGAAGGTCGTCGAGCTGGTCGGCGGTGAGCGTGGCCATTAGCGCCCGTGGGGGAACCAGCGATCCAGTTTGCGCTGCGCCCGCAGACGGATCTCGTCGTTGAGGTGGGTGGTGCACAGACCCAGCAGGGCGGTCAGGGCCACCAGATCGTCGCTGAAACCAGCCGCCGGAATGAAATCCGGGATCAGATCCATCGGCACCAGTAGGTAAGTGAGGGCGGCCACCATCGTGATGCGCACCTGCGGCGGAGTTTTGCCGTCGAGCAGCAGCTCCAGACATTCGAGGGCGGGACGGGCCAGAGTGCGACCCGCACGGCGCAGCAAACGGCGCAGAGCGCCCTCGTCCACCTCAGTGCTGTCGAGCACCTGGGCATCCAGGGGATCGCCATTCACGGGGTTTGATGCGGCCATGGCAGAGGGTTCCCGAAGAGGAACAACGAGCCCATTGTGAGTTGATCGTGCCTTGGCACCAGGGCGGTCGCTACGGCCCTGCACGGCGGTTTACCGCCTGGGCATCCGGAAGCTCAATCGGCCTCCACCAGCCCGCTCTGAATGCCGGCCTTGCGCAGCTTGCGCAGGGCCCGTTGCACCACCTGGCGGCAGTACTCGCGGCTGCACCCCAGCTGCCGCGCCACCTCCGCCAGGGTGCGCCACTCGTTGCCGCCATCGAGGCCGAAGCGCAGCATCACCACCGTGCGCTCCTTGGGGGTGAGATTCGACTGATCGAGCAGCTTCCACACCGCCGCATTGCGCTCCGCCAGCTCGCAGCGCTCCATGGGCGCCATCTCCTCACTGGGCAGCACATCCACCAACTCGGTGGGATCGGACTTCGACTTCACCACCCCCTGCAGGCTCACCGTGACGCTGCGCAGTTCGCAACCCAGGAGGTCTTCCACTTCCTCAAGGGGCAAATCCATCGTCTGGGCAAGCTGCTTGGCGGTGGGCAGCAGGCCATTGGCCTGGAGCAGCCGTGCCTTGGCGGCCCGCAAACGGGTGAGCTTCTCATTCACATTCACGGGAATGCGAATGGTGCGGCTCTGGGTGGAGAGGGCTCGGTTCAGGCCCTGGCGAATCCACCAGTAGGCATAAGTACTGAAACGGTGCCCGCGAGTGGGGTCGTATTTCTCCACGGCACGGGTGAGGCCCAGGGTGCCTTCCTGGATCAGATCCAACAGATCCAGGCCCTTGCCCTGGTAGCGCTTGGCCAGGTTCACCACCAGCCGCAGGTTGGCCGTGATCATCTGATCCTTGGCCCGTTCACCCACGCGCATCGTGCGCTTCTCACCGTCGTCGTAGGAGCAAGCCTCCCCCTCTCCCCCGGCCATGGCGCAGCGTTCGTGCAGGGCCACCATGGCCTGCACCTTGCGGCCGAGCATCAACTCCTGCTCGGGGGTCAACAGCTGATGGCGGCCGATTTCTCCAAGGAAAGCGCTCAGGGAGCTGGCCATGATCCTTCCGATCCACTGAATTGAACCTAGAAGCTTTTTCAGGAAGAAATGAAAGCCACCAAAAGGCTTCCAACTTTCCCAATTGCTTCGCAAGTGCTGGTTTTCTTCGCAACTACAGATTCGCAACTGAACTCCAGAAAGAACACTTAATTCCTGCGGAATTTCATCGCTTTTGAGCGCAGTGCAGGCGATGTCGCCAGCCATGCACACACCGGAGGAGGCTGGTGGCTACGGTCGTGGCCTCCTGAGGCTCCAGTTCCATGGCCGGCTTTGCGGCGATCCCCCCCGACGTGCTCTCCCGGGCGGGTGTGGCCTACGTGCACTACCTGAGCTTCATGCTCTGCTTCGGGGCCCTGGTGCTGGAGCGGCGGCTGATCAAGCCCAACCCCAGCAAGCAGGACGCCACCTTGATGGTGATCACCGATGTGGTGTACGGCCTGGCCGCTCTGGCCCTGCTGGTGAGCGGCATCCTGCGGGTGCTCTACTTCGGCCAGGGCAGCGAGTTCTACACCCAGAATCCGCTCTTCTGGTGGAAGGTGGGCCTCTACCTCTCGGTGGGCGGCCTCTCGCTCTACCCCACGGTGACGTACATCCTCTGGGCCATCCCCCTGCGCAAGGGCGAACTCCCGCAGGTGAGCGAGGCCCTGGCCAAACGGCTGGGCTGGATCCTCAACATCGAGCTGGTGGGCTTTGCCGCCGTGCCGCTGCTGGCCACCCTGATGGCCCGGGGCGTTGGCCTGCCGGGCTGATCCCGATGCTGCCGTTGCCCGCTGATCTCAGCTGTGCGCCGGCCCAGCAGGTGCGGGCCTGGGCCCCTGCCGCTGCAACCAGCTCCAACGTGGTCACCACGCCCCCGCAGGCCGATCCCGTAGGGCTGGACTACCGCCAGGCCCTCAAGCCCAGCCCCGCCGGCTGGCCCCATCGCCACCACTGGTGCGTGTGGGTGGAACCGAGCCTGGACTCGGGCCCCACAGGGGTGTGGCAACACCGCTGGCAGCAGGCGGTGATGGCCGCCCTAGCCACCTGGCAGGAGCTGCTGCCGCTGACCCTGGTGAGCGATCCCAGCGAGGCCCAGGTGTTGGTGGAGCGGCGGCGGCCGCCGATTCTCAACCAGCGGGCCAGCCATGGCCGGGCCTTATTGCAGCTGCTCGAGGTGCAGCGCAGCGGCCAATGGCGGCTGGAGCCACGGGTGCAAGTGCTGATTAGCCCAGGCCAGGCCCAGCCCGCCATCCAGGCCACGGCCCTGCATGAACTGGGCCACGCCTTTGGCCTGTGGGGCCACAGTGATCAACCCGCCGATGCCATGGCCAGTCGACCCGGCTCCAAGCCAGTGCTGCAGCTGAGCCCGCGGGATCGGGCCACGCTGGAATGGCTGCACCAACAACCGGCCCTCGGGGGCAACGGCCAGCCCTGATGAGCAGCCATCCGCCCCGGCGCACGATCTCAGATCTGTTCCTGCGCCGCCCGGTGTTCAGCCTGGTGCTCACCCTGCTGCTGTTGCTGCTGGGCTTTACCAGCCTGGCGGGGCTGCAGGTGGAGAACCTGCCCCCAATCGCGCCCGGTCGCGTCACGGTGCGGGCCAGCTATCCCGGCGGCGGCCCGGAGGTGGTGGAGCAGGGCGTCACCGCCCTACTCGAGAAACAGCTCAACGGCCTGGAGCGCCTGGAGAGCATCCGCTCCAGCAGCTCCGCCAACGGCAGCAACCTCACCCTCAGCTTCCTGGGGGGCGACCCCGAGCTCAACCAGATCAACGCACAAAACGAGGCCAGCCAGGTGCTGCGCCAACTGCCGGCAGCGGTGGCGCGGCTGGGGGTGCAGGTGCGCCGCAGCTCCGACGACCTGCTGATGGTGCTGAGCTTCAGTGCCAGCGCAGGCCGCTACGACGACCTCTTCCTCAGCGGCTGGGTGAACCAGGTGGTGAAGGAGCGCCTGCAGCGGGTGGAGGGGGTGGGCAGCGTGTCGCTGTTCGGCGGCAGCCCCCTGGCCTTCCGCCTCTGGCTGGATCCGGGAGCCCTGCTGGAGCGCGCCCTCACCATCGACGACGTGCGCCGTTCCCTGGAAGCCCAGAACGTGCTGGCGGCCCTGGGGCAGACCGGCGAAGCGCCCATGCCTGCGGGGCAGCCCACCACGCTGCCGCTGCAGATGGAGGGGCGCCTGCGCACCCCCGCCGAGCTGGAACAACTGGTGGTGGGCAAAGGGCCCGATGGCGGCGTGGTGCTGCTGCGGGACATCGGCCGGGTGAGCCTCGGCAGCGAGACCTACGACACCATCGCCACCAACCTGGAGGGCCAACCCACGGTGGCCCTGGCCGTGTACCAGCGCGATGGCAGCAACGCCCTGGCGGTGAGCAAGGCCCTGGAGCAGGCCCTGGCGGACCTGGAGCCCAGCTTCCCGCCCGGCATCGCACTCGAATTGATCGTGAATGAGGCCGACAAGATCGGAAGAGCGTCGTGTAGGGAAAGAGTGTCTTCGCCTGTGTAGATC
>CALJTZ010000256.1 GCA_937975655.1 uncultured Synechococcus sp.
CCTGCCGTACCCCATCAACACAGGCACCAGCAACATGGCGGTGGTCGGCCGGTTCTACGCCGGCAACTCCTTGGCCCACGGCCAGGTCGTTCAGATCCTGTCGTCGACCGCTGCTGGTGGCGCTGGTGGCAACGGCACCCTCACGGTCCGTGGCAACCTGACTGGCGCCAAGTTTTACGTGGGCGAGCTGTACGACATGTTGTACGAGTTCAGCACTCAGTACCTGAAGGAGCAGCCCCCTGGTGGTGGCATGGCTGTGATTGCAGGGCCCAAACTCCAACTCCGCACCTGGACCATGCTGTTCGACAAGACGTCGTCGTTCAGCATCAAGGTCACCCCCCGTGGCCGGGACACCATGACGTACCTGTACACCGGGCTCGAGGTTGGGGACGCGGAGATCAGCCTGGGTGAGCTGGCTGTGCGGACTTCTAAGTTCCGGGTGCCGGTGATGGCCCAGAACATCGAGGCCAAGATTGAGGTGGTGAGCTCCAGCCCCCTGCCCTGTCGGCTCCAGTCCGCAGAGTGGGAAGGTTATTACCACACCCGAGCTGCACGCCTGTGACGTCCGCCTACACCCGGCCCACCAGGGTCGCTGACATCCCTTACGTGGCGGAGTTCATGCGGGAGGAGGACGTTGCGGAAGTACGTGCGTACTCAGGTCACACGCCCCAGGAATCCCTGCTCCACAGCTTCTTCACCGGTGACCCCTGCATGACCATGATCGGCAGGGACGGCAGGCCCATGGGCATGTGGGGCGTCGTGCCACAAGACAAGGGCCTGGGCACCATCTGGATGCTGTGCACCGACGACCTGGTCCGTGATCGATTGAACTCCATGCGGTTTCTCAGGGAGGCCAGGACTCACCTCGATCGAGTCCAACTCCGGTATCGGGTCCTTTTCAATCTTGCGGATGCCCGTAACGTGGTACATATCAAATGGTTGCGGTGGATGGGGTTTACCTTCGTCTCGTCGCATCCCAATTTCGGAACAGAAGGTCGGCTGTTCCATGAGTTCGTGAGGATCTAGGACCATGTGCGGACCCATCACCCCAGCGATCGCCGTTGCCATCGGCACAGCCGTCGTCTCCACTGGCCTTGGCATCGGCCAGTCGGTCATGGCGTACCAGCAGCAAGAGCAAGCTGCTGCGTTCTCTAACGCCCAGGCCCAGCAGAGTTACCAGTTCCAGCTGCAGCAATCAAACTCCGCTCGGATGTTTGAGAACCTGAAGAAAGACCAGCAAGAAGAGATGATGCGGATCAACCGACTGATGGCAGACAACGCTTACGCCAACGACGTCGCAGCACTGAACGCCAGGTTGACCCAGGAATTTGCGGCCGCCAGCCAGGAGCAGCAGAAGGGCGCGATTGCGGGAGCCAAGGCCCGGGGAGAGGTCGTTGCATCTGGCCGCCTGGGCAACACAGTGGACAACCTGGTCGCCGACTTCTATCGACAGCAAGCGCAGTTTGATTACAGCACCAGCCAGAACCTGGCGTTTGCTGGCACGCAGACCCAGCTGCAGAAGCAAGGGGCCGCGGCCCAACGTGCATCCCGGATCGGCAGTCAGCAGCCGTACATCATGCAGCCGGTGCTGGATCCCCTGGAGCCCATACGTCAATCAGGGCCAGGGGCCGGAGGTGCGATCCTCGGATCCCTGGGTGCTGTCGTCAGTGGCGTTGGCACAGGATTCAGCACGTACAAAAACGCTCCAGAATCCTGGAAAAAGGGATAACCCATGGCACGTCTCTCCACCGGTCAGGCCTACGGCGAGTCCACCCGGGTCTCAGCAGCCCGACTCCTCGGCGGCATCCCGACCGATGCGTCAGGCGGTGCCATAGCCCAAGGCTCCATCAACGCACCAGCGCTGCAGCCATCTGCGTCGCCGGTCAACACCTTTCAACAGGTGGGCGCGCCAACGCTCGGCGGAGCTCCCCAGCTCTTCGCGCCACCCAGGTTGCCGGAGCCTGGCCAAGACCTGGCAAACCTGGCCCGAAGCCTGGGCAGTTTCAGTTCCAGCCTCCAAGGATTTAGCGATGCGTTCCTTGCCGGGAAGCGGGACCAGGAAAAGAAACGGGAAGCCGAGTCAGCTGCCTTTGTTGGCCAGACCAGCCAGTACGGCCCAGCCCGTGGCATTGCTGACCTGGCCGCCAATCTTGAGAAATCAGCGGCCCTTGGCAATACCGACGCAGCACGGATGCTGCAGATCGTCCGAGAGAAACAGAACTCATCGGTTGGCCGCTACTTCCTTGAGCGGTCTCTCGAGCAAAACGCGATCTCAGGTGCAGCCTTGTCGTTGTCCGACAAGTTGGCGGCCACAAGCACGATCACTGTGGATGGGAAGCAGGTTGACCTGAACTCCCTGTCGTCCACTGATCCCCGGTACATCGCCGAAAGAGAGCGGCTCCTGTTCGGTGGCGCACAGATGTCGCCACAGGGCTACGCCAAGAACCAGCAGCTGATCCTTCAGGCCCAGCTCCAGGCCGACGAGGCCCAGCGCAAGCGCTACAACACAGCCCAGGGCGCCAAGGTCGCTGGTCAGATCTCTGTCGACCAAAGGGCCAGTGCCCAGCAATACGTCAGCATCTACAAGACCGGAGCGGCAGAGGCTGCCACCGCGTCTGCGATCACCAGCCTCCAGAGCGGTCTCGACAAGATCAAGTTGCTGCCGTTGTCGCAGGAACAACAGACAGATCAGATCAACAAGTACGCAGAGCGCTGGGCCTCAGAGGTGGTTGTGGCCGTCAAGCAGGCTGGTGGTTCCATCTCGGACATGCGGGCCATGCTGGAGCCCTTGCGTTACGTGATGACTGGGCCCATTGAGGAGCGCAGAAAGAAAGACGGCACCCGTAACGACGCGTTGTTGTTGTACAACACCCTTGGGGGTGAGGCTTACTTCGACCAGGTGGTGTCTAAAGCGAACGCCAGCCAGATTCAAGACAACACCCAGCGGGCCCAAATGGCTGGCATTGCTGAGCAGCAGGCCTACGACACCAGGCTGAACGCAGCGCTGCCTGAGGGGCGTCGCTCCAACCCGGCTGCGATCAAAAGCTTTCTCCAGACCGAACGAGAGCGTGCAGCCATGGAGCCCGATGGGATTCTGCGGGCTGCCAAGTTCTCACAGCTGGATGCGTCCGAGCGCCAACTGACTGAGACCTACATCAAACCAGTCCAGGAGCAGCGGGCCCTGTACTACGCCCAGCAACTGGCGAGGACCGGTACCGACGAGGCCGCACGCAACAGGGTCGCAGCCCAGCTGCAAGCTGATCTTGCTGCAGGCGTCGTCACCAGCGCAACTGCCACCAGCATTCAAACGACGCTGTCGGCGCAGGGTTCCAAGGAGGTAAAAACCTACGACAAGGACATCAACAAGCGCATCGACACGTTGACCAAGGAATGGGAGGCGTACAGCGGCAGCCCCAATTCCTACGGTGGCTCCACTATTGCTGGGTATGAGTCGACGGCCCTGTACAAGGCACGGGACGAGGCACGTCGCAAGTCTCAAGACACCGTGTACCAGGCCATCAAGGAAGGCCGGGATCCGATGGAGGCCCTGAACAAGCTGTGGACCAACAGCAACTTTGGGCTCCGGCGTCGCGAAGAGGTGGGTGGCACCCAGGCCCCCATGTACACCAACGGCGCCCAGTTGATCCAGAAGAACACAGGCAACTGGGCTCGCAGCACCATTGATTCCCGGTCCGCCAACCAGTTGAGGGGCCAGGCCAAGGTCCGCCCGCTGTACAACGCCGAAGCTTTTGCGACCGACGTCGATGCTTTCCTGAACGGGGCCCCCAGCCAAAACTTCCGGACGTTGATGAAAACATTGACGACGGGGTCTGGTGGTCAAAAGCCATCCGAAGTGATCCTGAATCAATTCAGGCTCCAGGGCATTGAGGTGCCAGAAGATCAACGCCAGCGGATCCAGTCCCTGGACGGCCAAAAGATCTCAGCAGCACCGACCCGTCGTCGTCAAAGTCCCCAGCAAAACGGTGCCCTGGCTGGCATCCAGATTGCTGGCAGGGCCCTAGGCGAAGCTTTGGCCCCACCGGCTCAAGCTCAGACCGCGCCACCACCGGTCAACATGGCCATGTTCTACGCCAGTCCCAAGGCACCAGCGGCCAAGCCAACGGCCACTCCACAGAACAGAGTCGATGGGTACCTGAAGCGCTTGTCGTACATCGAAACCAGGCTTCGCAACATTTCTAACTCGGAAGGGTCGCCGGCTCGCGGCTATTTCCAGGCGTTCCCAGCGTTCTCGTCTGAGGCGATCTCCGCATCCGGTGGCATCGATCCACGAGACAGTGATTACAACAAGGCGTCCAAGGCAACAGCAGCTTGGATTCGTACGTACAACAAGCCAGCATGGGCGGCCATCAGGGCTGGTCGTTACGACGAGGCTGATCGGCTTCTGCGTAATACCTGGCCGTCCTTGCCGGGCGGTGATCAAGCCCAGGCTTCGGCCGTTCAAAAGGCAGCACGCAAATATCTTCGCTGAACACTTGGCTCTATGACGTCAACAGTCCAAACTGATCCCATCGCTAACTGACCGATGCCCATCCAAACCATCCGTGACCCCAAGACCGGGGAGGAGCGTCGGGTTTACGTGTCGTCAGGTGGCATGGGGACAGGGGCTGCGCCGAAGCCCAGGCCGCAACCGTCCGGCGGTGGGTTCATGGGCGCCCTCAACGACTTCAACCCTGCGAAACAACTGACGGCCCTGGGCACCGGCGTGTCCACGTTCATGCAAACAGGGGACCTGAACAAAAGCATCGCCGCTGCGTCGAAAGAAGCTGCACCGACGACGGGTCTGGGGTCATCGGTCAACAGGGCCCTGGTGGCTGGTGGCCAACGGGCAGCAGATGCAGCGCGGTACGAGATCGATCGCGCCCGGCTGGAACGGGAAGCACTGACGTCCGGGCGAGCGGTCAGCGTCCAACCTGGTGGCCCCAAGGCCAAGATGCCCGGGGAGGCGCTGAACATCAATTTCGATGTGCCGTCGACGGGGCCTGGTGCCCCCAAAGCCCAGAACGTCCGGCTCCCAGGCTGGGCCAATTACGACGACCTGCGTGTCGAACCCAAGAACCCAGTCGAGGACGTCGCCGCCAGCATCGTGGCGTTTGTGCCGTACTTCGCTGTGGCCCGACAGGCGACAGGCCCGGCCCAGGCTCTGGTCACTGGGTTGCCTGGTGTGTCCAGGGTGGCCACTGGTTTCGAGGCTGCGACCACAGGCCTGAAGGCTGCTGGTGGTGCCAAGAAAGTTGCCGGCGTCTTTGCTCAAGAGGCCGTGTCCGGTGCAGTGCCCAGTGCTGTTGCCACTTACTTCGGTCAAAAGCCCACTGATAAAACACTTAGCGACAATCTGTACGACACGGTCAAAGGCACACCCTTTGAAGCCGTCGTGGCCAAAGGTTTGCTGGCCGATCCGAACGACACGGTCGAGCAGGCCCGCATCAAGCAATCGATCAACGACCTGGTGTGGTCGGTGCCGTTGGGCGGGACTTTGGGCACAGGGTTTCATGGTCTTGGTGCCATGGCTGGCGCCACGAAGCGGGCGTTTTCTGATGTCATCCAAAACGTAATCAGGGTCGGCCAGGCTGACGCAGCTGTGAAGAATGCAGCTGAGGCCCCGCCAGCTGCCGCTGCAGAGCCGAGTGTCCCAAGTGCGGGAACTCCAGCGCCCAGGGTGGTGTCCGGCAAGCCAACCTTCTCGTCCCAGGTGTACCAGGGCATGCGTCGTCAGCCCATGTGGGAAAGGACGGGCGTTGAGATCCAAGGGCGCTTGGAGCCCCAGGCCCCACAAACACTGCCGGCTGAGTCGTACGTCAACCGCCTGAACTACAGCGACGTCAGGCCTGATGCTGGTCCGCTCAATGCCAGCGGCAAACGGTACGCAGACGCCTTGGCTGGCCAAGATCAGATTGCAATCGAGGCGACGTCGCAGAAACTGCGGGCCTCGTTCAACAACGCAGCTGCAAAGCTTGGCATCGAGCTTGGCCCCAATGCTGCGAGCCAGTCGTGGTCGATGTGGGACATCGGCAAGCAGCTGTACATGGATGCGAATCCAGCCAAGAGCAACAAGCCGTACGTGCTTGGCAACCCGCTGACCAACATCCAGGTCCAAGCCGACATTGTCGACCGGGCCCTTGGGTACGAAATGACCAAGGGGGTCGACGTTGAAGGCAAGCGCCTGAAGTCTTGGCAGCTCACGGAAATGGGTCGCAAGGCTCGTGAGGACGCTGGCATTGAGCTTGGCCTGGTGCCGGACCCTGGCGCCGAACGCACCATCCCAGCACCTGCGGCACCAATCAGCCCAGAAGCTGCAGTAATCGCGCTGCAGAACGCACAAGCCGAGCTGGTGACTAGTACACAGCGACTGCAGTCCGAAGCTGCCAAGGAGGTAGTGACTGCACCTGAGGTTGCTGTCGTGCCCCAGGGCCAGCTGCCCGGCATGAACCAGCCGGCCTACAGCCAGGTCGCAACTGTCGACACCAGCTCTGTCGCCTATGCCCCCAAGACGTTCCAGTACAAGGCCGAGGGACAGACAGCCACCGGTCGCAGTGGATCGCTTGCTGAAGAGAACGTTTACGACCCCCGGTACGGCGGTGTCATCAGCGTCTGGAAGGACACCCAGGGTGAGCTAGGCACACCTGGCCAGGTTTATGTGGTCAATGGCCACAACCGCCTGGAGTTGGCCAACCGCTCCGGGTTCCCTGTCATCAACGTCCAGTACATCGACGCACCGACAGCAGCTGATGCCCGGATGACCGGGGCCCTGCAGAACATCAAGGACGACAAGGGCACAGCAATCGACGCTGCCAAGATCTTCCGGGACACCGGCATGTCCGTTGAGGACCTGCGTCTCCAGAACGTGAACCTGAACGGCAAGCTGGCGTCCGAAGGCGTGGCCCTCAGCCGCCTTCCTCAGTGGCTCTTCGATAAGACTGCCGTCGGTGACCTGCCCACCGCCAAGGCCGTGGCCCTTGGATCTGCCAGTGGTGTCGATGACGCAATCATCAGCGACGTCGCGAAGCAAGCGATTGCTGGCAAGTGGTCGGCCGAAAAGATTGTCCAAGCCATGCAGGAGGCCAAGTTTGCAGGCACCAGCGCCGGAGGCGACGGTGGCGTGTTGCCTGGGTTTGAGGAGATGTTCAAGACCACCAACGTGGTCGACCTGATCGACATCAGGACCGCTGCGTACCGGCAGTTGTCTGTTGAGATGCGGGCCCTGGCTGCTGCGTCTCAGGCCAAGAACACCAGCTACCTCGAGGCCGCCGGCAACGCCATCAACGTCGAAGGCAGTCAAGCCGCACGCAAGATGGCAGCCGAGGCCGTCGCCGTGTTCAACCGGGTCACCGCGTACGAGGGTCCGGTCCGCACGATCCTGAATGAGCTTGCGGCCCAGATGCCAGCCGGCAAAGGCCGGGACAAGGCAGCAACCAACTTGGTGCAATTCAATCTGCAGCGGTTGCGGGACGCCATCTCCGAGGAGATGAATGGTCCCCGCTTGATCAAGGAAGAAGCTGCCATCAAGGAGCTTGAGAAGCCTGCGCCAGCACCAGAGGCCCCGGCCACCACGTTTGCCGATCCCCTAGAGGCCGAGAACCTGGCTGATGCCCGCACGTACCTGGGACTTCCTGCCACCGCCAACGTGGCCCAGGTCATGCAGATCGCCAAGCAGGAGGGCTTCGACGGCATCACGTTTACCGGGGACTTCGGCCTACCTGGTGGCAAGAAGGAGATCGATTTGCGGACCCTGCCAGAAGTCAAGGCCCCTGAGAACGCTGGCAACCCAGTGCCCATCCAGGCCAAGCCGACCGAAGCTGCACCTGTCGTTGACAACGAGACCGTTTCCACGGCCCTGGAGCGCCAAGCGTTAGCGGAGGAGGCTGGTGACACCCAGCTGGCTGGTGAACTGGGTAACTGGCTGGGTCGTCGTGGCGTGGCAGTCCAGCCCATGGGCAATGTGGCTGCTGCTGCCATCGAGCCACCAACCCCAGGCCTGACCCTGCCCCGTGAGCTGGCAGGTCTCAAGCCGCGCTACAGCTACGGCCAGAAGAAGTTCGAGCTGGCGTTCGAGACCGACCTGGACCGCGTCGCTTACACCCTGGCTGGTGACGCCACCGGCAAGCCCTCCAAATCCCACCAGAAGTACCGGGATTGGCTGGAATCCAATGGCTTGGACCCAGCTGAAGTTGCTGCGTACGGGGCCCGCGTCGTCAAGCCCAGCATCAAAGAGAGATCGGAAGAGCGTCGTGTAGGGAAAGAGTGTCTTCGCCTGTGTAGATCT
>CALJTZ010000257.1 GCA_937975655.1 uncultured Synechococcus sp.
CGGGACTGGCCCCCGGCGTGGCCCACTGCAGCAGGCGCACGGCCAGCCGCAGATCGCCATCCATCCAGGCCCGGATCGCCATGGCCCGGCGCGGGTCGTAGAAGCGCTGGCGGCGGTACCACTCGAAGGCGTCGGTATCGCTCTTGTGGCCATTGCAGGCCAGGCAGGCCGGCACGCAGTTTTCGGTCACGCTCAGGCCGCCGCGGCTCTGGGGCAGAACGTGATCAATCGATTCTGATGGTTTGCCGCAATAAATGCAGCTTTTGTTGGTAAAAGTGTGGAGAGATTGTCTCCAGCGTCGAACACGAAGTTTGGGGCACAGATCTTCAAGGAAAACAGCGTCCTTGGCGTGCATCCGATTCGCTCGGTTGCGGAGAGTCTGCCTGCAGTGGCTGGGTTGTCAATGTGTCGAGGGATGCAGTTTCGGCAGTTTGTTGTGAGCCCTTGCGCGTCGCTGTGGCCGGCCTAGATTTGGAATCGGCGCTGGCCCGTTAGCTTGGGGCCTTACCTCCGGCGGGCTGGGCTGCTTTGGCTGGCTGTCAGATGCGTCTGGGGCCAGCCGGCACCATCGAGGTGGTGATCCCCTTCGACGCCGTCACCCAGGCCCAGTTGCGGGCGGTGCGCCCCAGGGGTGCGTGGCGCTCACGGTCGCGCTGCTGGGAGTTTCCCCTGGAAGCGGCGCTGCCGTTGCGGCAGCAGTTCGCCGCCCGCTTCGCGGTTGAGCCTGAGCTGCAGCAATGGTTTGAGTGGCTCGAGCAGCCCCTACCGCCGCTGCCGCCCCACCGCGTCCTGGTGAATGCTGCCGCCCTGGAGCAACCGCTGCCGGATGGGCGTTCCCTGTTCGCCCATCAACGGGTGGCGGTGCGTTGGCTGCTGGCCCGCCGGGGTGCCCTGCTGGCGGATGCCATGGGACTCGGCAAAACCCTCACCGCCCTGGCGGCGGCCCGCGCCCTGGTGCGCAGCGCTGATTGCCGCATCGCCGTGATTGCCCCGGCGGGGTTGCACAGCCATTGGCGCCAGGAGGCGGCGGCCCTCGAGCTGCAGCTGGAGCTGCTCAGCTGGGCGCGCCTGCCCCGCCAGCTGCCGCCCGCCGGCACGGTGCTGATCGCCGATGAGGCCCACTACGCCCAGAACCTCTCGGCAGCGCGCACCCGCGCCTTTCTGAAGCTGGCCCGCCATCCCCGTCTCCGAGCGGCCTGGCTGCTCACCGGCACCCCCATGAAGAACGGCCGGCCGGTGCAGTTGTTTCCGTTGCTGGCGGCCATCGGCCATCCCCTTGCCGCCGACCAGCGGGCCTTTGAGGAGCGCTACTGCCAGGGGCACTGGAGTGAGAGTGGCGGCGTGCGTCATTGGCATGCCCTGGGGGCCAGCCAGCTTGAGGAGCTGCATCGGCTCACCCGGCCGCTGCTCTTGCATCGCCGCAAGGCGGACTGCCTGGATCTGCCCCCCAAGCAGCGCCGCCTGGTGCCGGTGGCGCTCAACCCGGCCGAGGGCCAGGGCTTTCAGCATCGCCTGCAGCTCAAGGTGGACGACTACCGCCGCCGGGCGGCGGCTGGCCTGGTGCGCCGCGATGCCGAAGCCCTGGCGGTGTTCACGGCCCTGCGCCAGATCGGTGCGGAATACAAGTTGCCGGCTGCGGCGGACCTGGTGGAGGGGTTGCTGCGCGAGGGCGATTCCGTGCTGGTGTTCACGGCCTACGTGGCCGCCGCTGAGCTGCTGCAGGCGCGCCTGGGGGGTGGCCTGCTCACCGGCCGGCTCAAGCCCGCGGATCGCCAGCGCCAAGTGGACCGCTTTCAGGCCGGCAGGGACACCCTGCTGGTGAGCACCTTCGGGGTGGGTGGCCTGGGCTACACCCTGCACCGTGCTCGCCACGTGGTGCTGCTGGAGCGGCCCTGGACCCCGGGGGATGCCGAGCAGGCCGAGGATCGCTGCCATCGCATCGGCATGCAGGGCAGCCTCCAGTGCCACTGGTTGCAGTTGGGGGTGGCCGATCAACTGGTGGATGGCCTGATCGCCAGCAAGGCCCAGCGCATCGATCTGCTGCTGCAGCGGGGCCCTACGGCCTTGCGGCGCCAGACGTTTGCCCAGATGGTGCGCCAGCTGCTGGCGGACTGGTGAGAGGTTCGCAGCTGCGCAGGCGCAGGCGGATCTCCTCCACCATCAGGGTGTCCACGCTGGTGCCCTTGGGCTGGCGTTGCAGCAAGGCGCTGGCGGCGCGACTGTCGCTACAGGAGGCCTCCTGCTGGCCCGCGAGGCTGTGCAGCAGAGCCCGTTCATTGCGGGGTTGGGGCGCCCGGGGATGGGCATCCACCACGGCATCACAGCGCCGGATGGCCTGCTTGAGCTGGTTCAGTTTCACGTCCCGCAGGCAGTCGTCCACACCAGGGCCGCTGCGCCGCGGGTCGGGGGCCGGGTTGTAGCAGCCCCCCAGCAGCACCAGCGCCGCCAGGGTCAAGATCGCCAGGGGCCTGGGCGAGGAGGTTGGGGGCACCAGTTCAGTAGGCGTAGCGGTCCGAGCGCGGCGCGGTGCTCGGCTGGCCGCTGGCCGGCGCGGTGGAGCTGGCCTCGGCCGCCGTGGCACTGCTGCTGGTGCTGTTGGCGGCGGCGGATTTCTCAAACAGGCTGCCCAGGTACTTGCCGCAGTCCGGGAAGGTGCCTGGGTTCTGCACCACCGCCTCGGTGATCATCACGGCCGCGTGTTCGGGTGAGGTCTTGAACAGGCTGGCGCTTTGCCGCTTCATCAGGGCGTAGGCCGCGTTCCAGCTCACCTCATGGCTGTTGCCCGCACTGCGCATGTAGCAATACACCTGGGCGCCCTTGTCGCCGGGGGTGCTGGTTCCAGCGGCGGTCTGCGCTGCCGCTGGAAACACCCCCAGCAGGCCTGCCAGGCCGAGGGGAAGGCCGCTGGCCAGGAGCTTGGCCAGGGAGCGGAAGCTTGCGATGCGGGCCATGGACACCAATCCTGCGGGCCCACCGTATCGATGCCCGTGCCTCCTATCCAGGGGGTGGGCCGCCGCCATTCCCCAGCACCAGGCGCACCATCAGGGGCAGCACCAGCAGCACGGTGATCAAGCGCACGGCGTGGAGCGCGGCCACGGCAGCCCCCACACCGAACTCGGCGCCCACCAGGCTCATGCCGCTGATGCCGCCCGGTGCAGCCCCCAGCAGGGCCACCACGGGATCCACGCCGAGCAGTCGGCTGCACCACAGGCCCACCACCAGCCCGGTCATCACCAGGGTCACGGTGATCAACACCGCCGGGCGCCAGAGCTCGCGCAGTTCAGCCAGGGCGCTGCTGGTGAGGCTCGTGCCGATCACCGTGCCGATGGCGATCTCCAGCACAGTGCGGCTGCCGCTGGGCCACTGGGCCACCTCCAGCCGGCCACTCATGCTCACCAGCGCTGCCCCCAGCAGGGCGCCGGCCAGCGGTGCTGCCGGGATGCCCGTGCGCAGGGCCAGCAGGCCGCCGCCCAGACCGGCCAGCAGATACACCAGCAGGGTGAGGAGGGGTGGCATAGGCCTCAGGTCCGTAGACGTGAATCAGTCTGGGAGGGGATGGCTTGAGTCAGTCCCCGTTGTGTGGTGTCATCGGCCCAGTTGCCCTGGGTGGATGAACAGCCAATCGGTGTCCTTTCGGATTACGCGCACCACCGAGGATCTCGCCCAGACCGTCACGGCCCTCTCCCACCGCCTAGTGAAGCTGGAGCAGCGCTTGGCGGCCCTGGAGTTGCAGCTGGATGGGCTGGCTACGCCGCCCGAGCCCGATGCCGACGAGCTCCGCAGCCTCGAGACCGTGGAATCTCTGCTGGCGGACTGCCGTTCACTGCTGGCCGAGTCTGGGGATGTTGATGCTGAATTGCCGATGGCCGCCTGAGGGCTGGCCAACGGTGACAGAATGGGAAGAAAGCGAACCATGGCCAACATCAACAGCCATCGCCCTGCTAATCGCCTGGCCGCCCCGCCCACGCCTGCATGTCAGCAGCGGGGCTATGCCGAAGGGGGGCACCAGCTCGAAAAGCTTGAATTTGCCCTCGCCGTTGCCATCACCCGCGGCGATCAGCAGCGGGCCGATCAATTGAGGGCTCAGATTGCCGATCTGGGCGGCAACCGCGAAGAACCTGGCACCTGAGTGTCGATTTCGCCACAGCTTTGCTGGCCTGGCCTTCGCATGTTGAAGACCAGGCCTTAAGTTAGTGTCAAGAAGTCGTGATTTCTCGGCTTTGGCTGTAGCACCCTGTTGGGTTCTCGCCAATCGCGGTTTCGCAGCCAGGGGCTGTGCAGCCCATTCCTCTCTTTGACGGACGCTACGTTCCAGCTGATGCAATCGATCAACACTGCGGTTGCCGGTGATCGTCGGGCCGATCTGATGCGCCAGGCGGCCTCCCATGAGGCTGTAGCGGAAGCGGCTGCGGCCTCTGGGGATCTGGCGGAATCGGCACGCCGCATCCTGTTGGCCCTCGATTGCGAGCGCAGGGCTGGCAGCCTCGGGCCTCAGGTGCTGCAGTTGATCAAGCCCAGGGGCTGAGGGTTACAGCCCCATGTCCAACTCCCCTTGGGGGGGCGGTCTGGCTTCAATGGGCGGTCAAGCGGGTGACCGGGCTCGAACCGGCGACGTTCAGCTTGGGAAGCTGACATTCTACCGCTGAATTACACCCGCATCACATCACTCTAGCAACAGAGGGATGGAGGGTTTGGGCCCCGAATTTGGCTTCGGGGCCCTGTTCCCTGGGACTCAGGGCTTGGCTGGCGCTGCGGCCGGCTTGTCGCAGTTCACGCTGGCGCTGAGGGCTTTGTGGGCGGCGATCACCGGGGCGGCCTTGGCCTTGAGCGTGCCGGCTGCGGCCTCCAGCGTCATCTTTTTGTCCTTGGCCACGGCCGCCACATCCTTGCGGAAGGCCTTGGCCTTGGCGTTGAAATCGTCGAGGCGGAGTTGCTCCAACTGATTTTCGGACTTCTTCAGCTGCTTGAGGGCCTGGCGCAGCGCCTTGCCTGCGGCCTCCGCCTCTCCCACCGTGGAGGTGGGGGTGAGGGCGGCGCTCTGCTCCAGGGCGGCCCCCACGTTGGCCAGCTGGCTGCAGACGTTGCCTTCGGCCTTCTGTTCAGCCTGTTCAGGGTTCTTGGAGCAGCCGATCAGCCCGAGGCAGAGCAGGGCAGTGGCGGCGAGCAGGGAGGGTCGCATCAATCAAAGGCGTCCGGATTGAACACTAGGCAACCCAAACGCCTTTGACCGCTGGGGTCAGGCCGTCAACGCGGCAGCGCAGGCGGCCACGCCGGCTAGATCGGAAGAGCACACGTCTGAACTCCAGTCACCTTGTACTATCTCGTA
>CALJTZ010000258.1 GCA_937975655.1 uncultured Synechococcus sp.
GGGCCTCCGCTGGGATCGGTCCCATCGCTGCGCCGCACCTGGCGCCGATTGTCATGGCCATCCATTCCGCTGGTTTCTCTGCTGCCGCTTCTCCGTTCTGCTGCCCAGAAGAAGATCCCTTTCTGCTGCTGGAATCCACACTGCGCTCGGTGGAGGAGATCCTGTTGCGCCGGCGGGGGCTGCCGCTGCGCCGCACCTGGAGCGAGCAGCCTTATGGAGAAGAGGAGATCACCCTGCTGGAAGAAGAAGTGATCCCTGCGATCCAGCAGTGTCTGGCCCGCATTGATGAGCTCGATGAGCGGCTGCTGGCCCAGCAGGAGCTGCTGCAGCGCTGCACGCTCGAGGTCCAGCGGCACGCCCTGGTCTAGGGCTTCGGCCCTGCCGGGGGCCTTATCCCGGCTTTCTCTCCGGTGCAGAACAGCAGCTCAGCTGCAGGCTCCAGCCTGGAACTGTGATTCACCCAGCCCTTTCTCTCCTGCTGGTGCGTTGTGGTGCTCCAGCCAGGCATTCAGCAGATCACTGCTGGTCACCTGATAGCCCAGCTGGCATGCGGTGAGCAACAGCTCTTGGCGGCTCCGGCAACGGCGCAGGGCCTGCTGGAGTTCTGCACTGGTTTCCGCATCCGTCACCAACCGCTCCAGATCAGACCAGCTCACGCCCCAGTGCTGCAGATCCGCCCACAATCGCGTGAGTCCTCTCCTGGCACCAGGTTCCGCAGGGCACGTTGCGGCGGTTCAGCTCAAGGTGTACACATCACCTGTGGCCTGATCCAGATACAGATCTCCAGCGATTGAGCCCGGCACATCGGTTGGTGCACCGCTGCCGGTGAACCAGCCGGTACCCCGTGTGCCCTGAATGCCCGCCGGCCCTTCCACACCCTGGATGCCCTGGGGCCCCACTTCACCTTGCATGCCCTGCGGGCCTTGCTGCCCTTCTACGCCCTGGGGGCCCTGGATCGAGCCGCCATTCACCCAGCTGCTGCTGGCCGCATCCCACACCTGGAAGGAGTCATCGGCCTGCACGATCCAGGCATCGCCCTGGGCAGCATCAGCAGGCAGATCAGCCGTGGTGGGCACCTGGCCGCGGAAGGTGATGCCCAGGCCCGGCACGCCCTGAATCCCCTGTTGGCCCTGCGCACCATCAGGCCCCGCAGGCCCTTGCGCACCTGCGGGGCCTGATGGTCCCTGCGCCCCCTGGGCGCCATCTGCTCCGGGCAAGCCCTGCACACCCTGGAGCCCTTGGGCTCCAGGTTCACCCTGCGGGCCTTTGAGAGATCCGGATGCCACCCAGGCCATGGTCAAGCGGGCCAGCAGCCCGGTGAGCGTTCACCCTCTATTGCCGTGCCGAACCACCGCTGCCTGAGCAATCCGTCTCAGAGCAACCCGTCAGCCGTCTGCACCCCGTCTGGCTCGAGCGCAGGCGTCGTCTGCCCTTGCAGAGGGGAGGCCGGCTCGGTGCACATCGTCAAAGCCTTGGCCGCTTCCTTGGCTACAAAGGCCTCCGTCCTGGCAACAGCTGCCGCCAGCCGGCTCTCATCCAGCAGTCGTTGTTGTGCGTGGGCATCAAGGAACGGCTGAACCATCGCGGCATCCGTGACCCGCTCATTGGCGCGCCACGGCCTGTCCTGGTCCTGCACCAGTTCCACCCATCCTTCGCGGCCACTCCACTGCAGGGCATGGAGGTGTGGTTCATCAAAACTCCAGAGGGAATCGTCGATGACCAGACCAACGCCGTCCACGGCAATGGAGCGATCAGCAAAAATCACGGAGACGCGAGTCATGGTTGGGGCTCTAGAAGATGGATCGTGGCAGCTGCTGTCATTGCAGCTGCAGTGGCGTGATGAGCCCTGACTGCTTCATTGCGGAAGGACTCGATTGCCGCACTGGTTTGCCTGCCCTGCTTGGCATTCTCAACCAACAGGATTGGCAGCCAGGTCACAGCACAGCCCCACTCATCGATCTCCTCCCCTGTATTGGGATTGGTGCCACGGAGTTGCGTGAACCAGCTGCAACCAAGCTGCTTGCACTCGCCCTGCACCAGAGGGCAGAAGGTAGAGGCTTTCAATTGCACCATCACTGCCTCTCAGCAATCAGGACATCGACATAGGCCAGGTCAAACGACGGCAGGCCGTGGGCATGGGCCTCGTTGCCGCCGCTGCTGCTGATGCCGATGCCCGCAGCGGCGCCATTCACATAGATACCCGTGCCGCTGCCGTTCAGCGAGATGTTGGTGCCTCTGTTTTCGGTCTGTCTGGTCTCATTGCCCTTGCACACTTCACCGCTGCCACCGGCAGATCCGCTGGTCTCCCGCCGGCCTAGGTAGGGGTGATCGTGGCCGGGATCATTCACGCCATGCCCGTGACCAGGATCACCAAGGCCATGGCTGTGACCTGGATCAAAGACGCCATGGCCGTGAGATGGCATCTGGCTCTCTGACAGCGTGTGGCCATCGGTGCTTCTGCCAGAGCGGAAGATGTCGGAGAAGCTGATGGTTCCGCCGGTGCTTCCATTGGCGGACATCACCCGCAGGGCCCGGTTATCGAGCGAGGTGTCGCTCACCCAGCCCAACGGCGCGGTCGGCATGGCAAACAGCATGCGAGTACCTGGTGCAAAGCCATCGCCGGCAGCCAGGGGCGTGTAGATCAAACCATCGCTGCCAAGGCTGCTGGTGTTGCCGGCATCTGTCGAGACCGCAGACGGACCGGCAGGCCCCTGGCTGCCGCTGATGTTCTGTGTCTTGTTCCAGGGCATGCTTCAGCTCTCCAACACGTAGACGTCACCACTGCGGCCATCGAGGTAGTAGTCCCCGGGCTTGGCTTGCGGCAGCTCATCGGGCGGGCCATCGCCGCTCCACCAGCGCGTGCCGCTGCCGCTGCCCGGCGGGATCGCCCAGAGGCCATCAGCGCGTAGGAAGGTGCTGCTCGACCCATCGCTGGCCGGCACCCCACCAGCGCTGCTGCCGCCCACCCAGCGCTGCAGGCTCCATTGCTGGATGGTGCTGCCGTCGTAGGGCGCACCGGCGAGGCCAGCCCCGGGGATCAGGGGCAGCAGCGCACCGGGTTGTGGTGGTGGTTGAGGCGGCTCTGGTGGCTCGGGCTGCCAGATCGCACAACCCGCCAGGCTCACCAGCAGCGCGGCCGTGATGCCGTTACCGCTCAGCTCTGCCGTAATCGTGTAATCCGCACGGCGGGTGTAGGTGTGGCGCAGGCGGGCGTTGCCGCTGCTGCCAAGCCAGGGGCTGGTTTCTACGCAGCCATCACCCCAGTCCACCGTCACCGCATTGGGCGGCGTGAGGCGGGCATTGAGCAGCAGCTCCATCGCTGCGCCCTCGGCAGGTTCAGTAGCGCTGCTGTTGCGCGGTGCTGGCAACCAGCTCAGCTCCAGATCAGCCGCCGGGATCGGCGCACGGCTGAAACCCAGTTGCTCCCAACGCTGCACCTCATTGGGCGGCACCCAGAGTGGATGGCCCGGGCAGCCCAAGGGCGGCAGCAGCCGAATCAGCTGGGCGCTGATGCCGCTGCTGCTGATCGCTGGCGTGCGCGTCGCACCGGGTGGTGCGCTCTGCGGCAACGAGGAGGTCATGGTGCAGGTGCTCCGCTCAGATCAGTGGGTCATCCACCAGTGCGTCCGGCAGCGGTTCACAGCTCATCGCCTCCTGCGCTTCTTGCGGCTCGGTTGCAGAGCCGCCCTGGTCTTCCACAGCTGCGGCCTGCTGGATCAGCTCAGCCTTGGTCTGGCTGCCATCGAGCTCCACGCCATAGATGGTTGAACAGTGCTCAATGATCTGGGCTTTGGTCATCGCCTGGAAGGTCGCACCGGGAGGTGCGCTCTGCAAATCGGCAGCCAGAGGTGCGGCTTGCAGCTCGGTGCCCGCAGCGTCAGGTGCGACAGATGCCAAGGCCTCAACGACCGCTGACTGCGGTTGTGCTTCCGGGGTCAGCTCCGGCTCCGGCAGCCTGGGCTCCGGCATCTGATCGATTCCAGTCGATTGCAGCTGCCAGCCCAGGCTCTGCCAGCCGCCCAGGTGCACCGGTGCCCGGTGTCAACTACGTAGGCGGCTCGCGTCAATTACGTAGGCGGGTGTCTGCCCCCAACCCCCTGCCATGGCAGGGGGTTGGGCCGCACCGGTCTTGATGGCTGGTTGGCGGGTAATTGACGCCCGGTCAGGGCGCCAAACGTCGTGCGCGCTTGCGGCGGTAGCTCTCGCCATTGATCTGGATGATCGTGCTGTGGTCCACCAGCCGGTCCACAGCCGCCACGGTCATGGCGCTGGTGGAGAAGACGTTCTCCCACTCGCTGAACGGCTGGTTGCTGGTCACCAGCAGGGAGCGGCGTTCGTAGCGGTGCATCACCAGTTCAAACAGCACCGAGGTCTCGGCCTCGTCCTTGCGGACGTAGCCGATGTCATCAATGACCACCAGCGCGTAGCGATCCAGCCGGTTCAGGGCCTTGGCCAGGGCGTAGTCAGCCTTGGCCCGCTGCAGCTCCTGCACCAGCGTGGTGGCGGAGAAGAAGCGTGC
>CALJTZ010000259.1 GCA_937975655.1 uncultured Synechococcus sp.
GTGACTGGAGTTCAGACGTGTGCTCTTCCGATCTCCCCAGCCCGCGATGCACCAGTTGCTGCCTCGTTTCTGCCAGCAGGCCAGGGCCCGGTTCAGTGCCGCCAGTCCCTCAAAGAGCTTGAGCTGCGGAGTTGCCAGGCGTGCATTGCGGAGGTGGCTTAGCTGGCTCGTCTGCAAGGCGGTGTGGTCTCCAGTCGTCCATTCCGCCAGTGCACTCGCCTGGGTGTGGCTAATTCCGCTGCGGGTGAACCACCAGTTCAGGGCCTCGGCAAGGTGCTCGCGGCCATGTTGACGCCTGAGCTCTGTTGCCTGAAGAAGGTCCAACCGAAGCCCGTCGCCTGCTTGGGTTTGCTCGTGACCGTCCTTGCCCTGCCCTGTAGTCACCTCGCCCTTGTGCTTCACCGAACCACTCCTGCCGATAAGAGGCGGATCAAAGCAGTGTCGCAGGGAACTGGTGGCGGGGGCGGTGAAGCGCCGGCTTTGGGGACTCGTCGTGACATATCCAGCGGTGTAGGCCTTGTGCTGCCGGCCTTCTTCCTCGCTCACGGGCCCAGGCCGGGTCCGTCGCTGGCCGATTCCGTGGAGAACCGGTGTATGCTTGTTCTGTCCGGAACTAATAGGCTGATGTTGACCTCTGGGTGCCCTTCTGATGGCAGCCTGCGCGCTGGGCTCGACTACCGGATCGTTGAGCGTCTCTGTTCGCTCGAGGCCAAGCTCGAATCCCTGATCGTTCTCAGCGGCAGCAAGCTCGAGGCCGAGTGGATTGACCGCAAGAGTGCCCGAACCCTTTTGAATGTGAGCGATCGCCATCTTTATGATCTAATCGCCGACGGCACCATTGGTAGTGATGCCATCCGGAACGTAGGGACTGTCAAGAAGCCTCGCTATCGCTTTCATCGCACACTCCTTCTTAATCAGTACCACCGTCGCGCCTGAACTTGTGACCAACACGTTCACGCAGGATGCTCATGTGCACACCGTCCATCCATCGCCTGTAGGTATTGGTGTGCACCTGAGGCGAGTGCCCCATCAGCTTTGCGCCGAGGTCTGAGGTGATGCCATGACTGAGCAAGCGGATGGCGTAGGCGTGGCGAACTGCATATAGCTCAACGGGAACGCCCCGATCTCTGATGTAGTGATTGCAGGCGCGTGAGACCTGTTCCTTTTTCTGGCTTGGTCGACAGACCTGCTTGAGGCCGAGTTCCTCAACCCATTCCTCGGGGCAGGCCCATACCTCTCGTCTGCCGGTCTTGGTGTCTGGCAGTATCTCTAGAACGCCATCACTTCTCATCTGGCAGCCTACGATTTCGTGTGGCCGAATTCCGTAGGCCATGATCACGCCAAACATCCAGCGCCAATGCGGGAGCCGGATTTTCGACCAGTAGGCGATCAATTGGTCATCCGTCGGGATATCCCGTGGTGTCAGCTCGGCTCGCGTGTAGCCCGCGCCTGCGGCCGTGATCTCCTCTGGGTTGTAGTCCAGTCTGAGCTTTCTGATCGTCAGATTGAAGATCGAGGCGTGGGATTTGCGTGAGCTGGGAGCCTGGACGCTTTCAAGGACGTCCATCAGCAGATCCTGGCTGCAGGTCCCGTTCAGCCGTGCCAGCAGATTGATGGCCGGCTTGTACTTCTTCCCCCAGATGGTGTCCCAGCTTTTGGGCTTGTCGGGGTACTTCTGATCGAAGACGCTTTCGATGCCCTCGCGGAACTCCGCCAGGCTTACCGCGTTGTCGGGTTTGCCCGTCGCGAGCCTGGTCAGCTCTGAGGAGTCCCAGAGCGTCCAGGAGAAGTTGTGCTGGTGAAGTTGGTCATCCAGGCGCCTCCCCAGCTCCACGGCCTTCTTGAGGTTCTCTGGCAGGGCTGGGAGGCCCAAGGGTATGGAGGTTTGCCCTTTCCTCCTGGGCTCCTCCTTCTTGGGCAGGGTTGCGCGCAGGTAAAGGCGGTTCTTCCGCTGGATCAGGCTGCAGTGGTCCAGCTTCCGGTTCTCCCTGGCCAGCTGCGAGCTCAGGTCGAAGGGCTGGGCCATGGCCGGCGTGTACTAAGGCGTGTACTGAATCTGCCGCAAACCGACCGGAATCGACCGGCACGAACTCGCACAATAAAAAAGCCGCCTCGGGGAGAAGCGGCTCAGGGACTGGGTTTTACCGGTGGAACTGAATCGGAGCGACAGGATTTGAACCTGCGACCCCCACTACCCCAAAGTGGTGCGCTACCAAGCTGCGCTACGCCCCGGCGAGAACGAAATTATCACAGCGCCTTGCCGCCACTGGCCTGAATTCGGCGCAGCAAACGGCTGGTAAGACGCTCGCGGTTGAGCCCTGCGTAGCCGGCCATTCGCAGCTCCTGAGCCAGGCTGCGCAGCTGCGCCAGGTTCATGGAGGCGAGCCGCAGTTCCGGCACCCGGCGCCAGGCGCCGGCAGTGAGTGGCAGGGCACTGCCCTGGCGACCCTCGCCGAAGCGGGAGAGGGCTCCACCGGCCATCCATTCGGGCACGAGCACGAACAGCACGGCGAGCAGTCCATAGAGCTCTACCAGCCCCTTGGGCAGGGGATGGAGCTGGCGCCTGTCGATGTCGGACGGCTGGTCGGGGGGAGGCGTGGGATCCACAGGCGAAGGAAGGGGGTGGCCCGGCGGTCCGAGTCGTCGCTGCTGCCATTCTCCCGCAGGAGGTCAAATCAGGCTGCGCTGGGAGGCGGGGGGCTGTTGGCGCCAGAGCATCGGCGGCTCCTGGGACGGACTCAACCGCACGAACCAGAACACCAGAGCAAACACCAGGCCCAGGGTGGCGATCAGGCCCACGATCACGGTGCGGTCGGGCAGGGGATTCATGCTGGGGGAAAGGCAGTGGGGCTCAAACCTGCTCGGTGCGCAGGCACTGCAGCCGCTGGGGCAGCCGCTCAATCGTGAGTTCGTCGCCCCGCAGGATCAGGCGCATGCCATCAGCTGTGTAGTGGAGGCCCGGCAGTTCGGATGGCTCGCGGAAGAAGGTGCTGCGGCTGCGGCCATTGATCAGGGAGGCCTGGGCGTCATTGCGCTCCAGCACCACCATTCCCTTGTCGCGGCAGAGGTAGCGATCCTTGATGGCGTAGTCCTCCCACCAGGGGGAGTGCATGGCCTGGGCCAGCAGCGGCGCGAGGACCACGGCCAGCAGGCTCACAGCTGGATGGGGGCGTTGTCCCCCCGCAGCACGCAGTGGCTGATGCTCCAGTCGTAGTGGCGCCACACTGCAGCCGGCAGCTTGTAGTTGCAGCCGGCCCAGTGGTTGTCCAGCAGCAGCCCGCTCGGTTGAGCGGAGCAGTAGGGGCGGCAGTCGGGCCGGGCCAGGTATTGCTGGTGGTAGCCCTCGGCGAAGAAAAACGGCTTGTTGGTGGCGATCTCGGTGGTGATGGCTCCCTTGCCGTTGGCGGTCAGCAGGGTCTGGTAGTGGTCACGGCTGGCGATGGCGAGCTGCAGCTGTTGCTCGCTGCCGGCGTAGATCGCAGAGCGGTATTGGGTGCCGGTGTCGTTGCCCTGGGCCATGCCCTGGGTGGGGTTGTGGCATTCCCAGAACAGCTTGAGCAGGTCGCTGAAATCGATGGCGTTCACATCCCACACCACCCGCACCACTTCTGTGTGGCCGGTGCGACCGGAGCACACCTCCTCGTAGGTGGGGTTTGGGCTGAACCCGCCGGCGTAACCCACGGCCGTGCTGATCACCCCCGGCAAACGCCAGAAGCCTTTTTCCGCTCCCCAGAAACAGCCGCAGGCGAACAGGGCTTCGTCCTGGCTGGTGGTGAGCGGTGCCTTCAGGGCGGTGCCCAACACCAGGTGGCGTTCCGAGGTGGGAATCGCTGCAGCGCGGCCCAGTAGGGCCGCTTCGGGGCTCACGAGGGCGGTTTTGTTCGCGCCCATGCCTTGAAAAAGTCCGAACACCGCGGGCTAACAAGTGCTGGAGAGCCTAGGCAGGGCCGCCGCTGCCGGTGCCGGGCTCCAGGGAGATGTGGTTGAGCAGCGTGGTGGTGAAGGCGAACAGCAGAAAGGGCAGCGAGAGCACCAGGATCAGGCCCACCCCCACCAGGGCGAAGATCGGCTTGCTGGCACCCATCAGGGCCAGGCCCGCCGCCAGGCTCACGAAGATCACCAGCATCCAGATCAGGATCTGGCCGTAGATGTCACCGAAGGTGAGGGTGCAGCGCAGGCGGTAGGGGGGCACACCGGTGGTCATGGCAGCAGTGGCGCCGAGCGGTAAGTCCAGCTAAGCCACGGCGGGGCTGGTTGTCTGCAGCAGCACAACAAGTCTTAGGTCAAGCTGCCCGGCTCAGCTGCTCCTCGGCCTGCTCCCGCTCCCACAGCCGCCGGTAGGTGCCGGGTTGCTTCACCAGTTCGCTGTGGTGGCCCTGCTGCACCAGCTGGCCGTTGTCGAGCACCAGCACCCGATCGCAGGCGGCGGCGGCGGAGAGTTGGTGGCTGATCATCAGGATCGTGCGGTCCTGCTGGCTGCGCACCGATTGGAGGATGTCGGCGGCGGTGTTGTTGTCCAC
>CALJTZ010000260.1 GCA_937975655.1 uncultured Synechococcus sp.
TCGCTGCTTGCCATCACCGGCACCAGCGGTCACTCGGAGCCGGGCACGCCCCCGATAGGGGCTCACCGACCACCCCCGCGGAAACCCCCGCGTCTGCATGCGCAATGCCAGCAGCGCGCTCACGGGATCTGGCTTTCTGGTGGGCGCCGAGCGGGTCATGCGCGGGACGGGTCAAAACTGCTCACAGGTGTGAGCAGAAGTGTGAGCAGTTTGCCCTCAGAGCTTGGCACGAGTGGTCAGGGGCAGTCAGCGGCTCCCATGCTGAAAGCCGTTGCCCTGACTGAATTCTGGGGCAAAATCAAGGCCCCGTCTGAAACGCCCCCTGATGGATTCGAACCATCGACCGGCTGCTTAGAAGGCAGCTGCTCTATCCAGCTGAGCTAAGGGAGCTGGGGGTGCTGCCGTGGCAGCCAGCCCATTCTGGCAGTCCAGATCTGGTGCCCTTGCCTGGAGGGGCTTCTATGGTGGTGTGCTGCGCACCATTTGCCCAATGCCGGCTCCCAGGCTCACGGACAGCCAGAAAGAGGAGCTTGTTGCTCGCTACCGGCAGGGGGAAACGGCCCAGGCCCTGGCGGAGGCTTATGGCTGCAGCCCCAACACGGTCAGTCGGGTGGTGAGGGCGGCTCTGGCTCCGGAGGAGCTCGCCGCCCTCAAGCAGCAGCGAGGCCGTGGGTCTTCTGCCGCCAGCCCGGCCCCTGCCGAGGTCCCAGTGGCCCCAGTTGCCGCGGTTCTGGATGACACTCACGTGGACGCCGCCGCCCCGGATGTGGTCGCTCCCGACGATGCCGACCCCGAACTGGACGATGCCGCCGACGTTCGGGTGCTGGCCATCGACGATGCCGATGACTTTGCCGATGACGGCCTCGACGACGACAGCAGTGATGACGGGGACTTTGGCGATGCCTTTGTGACGGTCCCGGTAGGGATCGCCATCGAGGAGCGGGCCTCGGCGGCTCCGCAACCCCTCACCAGCGGCGCCCTTCCTTTGAGCGTCTACATGCTGGTGGACAAAACCGTGGAGCTTCAGGCCAAGCCCCTCAAGGACTTTCCCGAACTGGGGCTGCTGCCTGAGGACGAGCAGGAGCGGCAGGCCTTGATGCTCTATTCCAATCCCCGCCAGGCCAAGCGCCAGTGCGGCCGCACCCAGCGGGTGATCAAAGTGCCCGACAGCGGCGTGCTCGAGCGCACCTCCTCCTATCTGCTGGCCCAGGGCATCACCCGGCTCGTGGTGGAGGGCGGATCCCTCTACGCCATCCCCGGCAGCTGAGGGCCATGCGCCACTGGCGGGTTCTTGACGCTGCGCTTGTGGTGCTGCTCGCTGGTGTGGTGAGCGGCTGTGATCCCCTGCCGGGACGCCTGCGCACCGATCCTCCAGGCACGGCCTTCAACGCCACCACCTCCCGCTGGCGGGTGTCCTCCTCCACGGGCGCCTACGGCATCACCCGTCAGGTGAGCACGGGCCTGAACCGTTTCGCGTTCACAGAAACCTGGTTTGCCGGCAAAGAAAAGCTCACCGCCGTGGGCGCAGCCAGCTACGAACCCACCACTCAGATCAACATCTACCAATACAGCAAGCCTCCCGGCGTGGTGGTGGCTCGCACCCAGGAGGGCTATGAGGAGCTGATGACGGAGGACACCGTGCTGGCCAGCACCCTGCCCCAGTTCAAGGTGGGTGAGAAGCTCACCTACTCGTTGAGGCCCTGATCGCCCCGGGGCAGCAGCAGCGCCGTGGCGCTGCCCCCCGTAATCACCCCCACTACCAGGGCGATGCCCACCAGGAAGCCCGTGGGCAGCTCTGCGGTGCGCCCGAACCCCAGATTCAGGCTGGCTCGTTGGTTCAGGTTCTGAGCCCCGAGGCAGAGGATGAGGAGCAGCAGCACCCCACCGCCAAGGCTGGTGAGCAGCAGGCGCAGGCGCAGCAGCATCAGCTCGGCTCCGGGTGGTGCAGCAGAGCGTAGAGCTCCCGCTTGGCGACGCCCGTTTCCTTCGCCAGCTGCTTGGCGGCATCGCTGCTGCTCAGCCCGGCGGCCACCCGTTGCTCCAGCTCGGCCCGCAGCTCCGCATCGCTGGGGCGTTCCTGGGTGGTGGGCGCTGCTCCCCCCAGCACCAGCGTGAATTCCCCCTGGGGGGCGGTGTGGCGGAAGTGCTCGAGGGCGGCACTCACGGTGGGACCCACCTGCTGTTCATGGCGCTTGGTGAGTTCGCGGGTTACCGCCAGAGGGCGATCGCCGAGTTCAGCCAGCAGGTCTGTCAGGAGATCCAGCAGGCGATGGGGGGCCTCGAACAACACCATGGTGCGTGGTTCGCCCGCCAGCTGCTGCAGGCGCTGGCGGCGTTGCTGGGCCTTGGGGGGCAGGAACCCCTCGAAGCAGAAGCGGCCGCTGGGCAAGCCGCTGCTCACCAGGGCGGTGGTGGCCGCGCAGGGGCCGGGCACGCAGATCACGGTGCGCCCGGCGGCGCGGGCGGCCGCCACCAGCGCCTCGCCGGGGTCGGAGATGCCCGGCAGGCCGGCATCGCTGATCACCGCCACGGATTCCTCGGCTTCTAACGCCTCCAGCAGTTCTGGAATACGGGCGGTCTGGTTGTGTTCATGGAAACTCACCAGCCGGTTCTTGATGCCCAGGTTGTGGAGCAGCAGGCCGCTGCGGCGCGTGTCCTCGCAGGCGATGCGGCCGGCGCCCTCGAGCACCTTGCGGGCCCGGGGCGAGAGATCGCCGGTGTTGCCGATGGGCGTGCCCACCAGATAGAGCACGCCTGCAGCCGGTTCTTCGCCCTGCATCACAATGCCCCTTTGCCGTCTCCATGATGCTTGCCGGGATCGCTGAGGAGACCCTGCTGCGGGAGCTGCGCCGGCTGAGCTGGGGTGCCGCCGACATCCTGCTGGCCTATGGCCGCGGCGAGCAGCCCCCCTACGGCTTTCCGCCGGCCCTGAGCGTGGAGGACGGCGGCGAAGGCCCGGTGAGTGCGGCGGATCTGGCGGTGAACCAGTGGCTGCTGGATGGGCTAGCGGCGGCTTTCCCCACGGCTCCCTGGACCCTGCTGAGCGAGGAGACCGCCAAGGAGCAGCTCACTGCCGGCGTGCCCCTTGAAGCCGAGTGGCTGTGGATCCTTGATCCGCTGGATGGCACCAAGGATTTTCTGCAGGGCACGGGCGAGTACGCGGTGCATCTGGCCCTGGTGCACCAGGGTGCTCCGGTGCTCGGGGTGGTGCTGCTGCCCGAGCTGGAAGAGCTGTGGTTTGGCCTGCTGGAAGCCGGTGCCGAGGCCCCGGGCCGCGCCTGGCGCGAGAACCGCGCCGGTGAGCGCTTCCCCGCCAGCCTCAGCCCTCGCCGGGAGCTGGGCGAGCTGGTGTTGGTAGCCAGCCGCAACCACCGCGATCAGCGGCTGGAGCAACTGCTGGAGGCCCTGGCCCTGGGGGATACCAAGGCCATCGGCAGCGTGGGCGGCAAGGTGGCCACCATCCTGCGGGGTGAGACCGATCTCTACATCTCCCTCTCGGGCAAGAGTGCCCCGAAGGACTGGGACATGGCGGCGCCAGAAGCGGTGCTGCGGGCCGCCGGTGGCGCTTTCACCCACGCCGATGGCCGGGCCCTCACGTACAACAGCGGCGATGTGCGTCAGGCCGGTTGCCTGATCGCCAGCCATGGCGCCAGCCACACCGCCCTCTGCGAACGGGCCGCGGCGGCGATGGCCGTGATTGATCCGGGCTTCAGGGTGTAGCTGGTCCTACAGGGCTGCGATGGCTTGCTCGAGCTTGATGAGGCGCTCCTCGCGGCTGCCCCAGAGTTCAATTAGGGGCGGGAAGTTGGTGCTGTTGCGCAGTCCGTAGCGGCCCTCGCGATAGATCTGTTTGAAGATCAGGTCCATCGCGTCGCGATAGGCGTGATCGATCGGGCGGATTCCGTCATCCTCCAAGGTCACAGGGGCCTGGTCGGTCTTGGGAATGAACACCAGCAGATCCAGGCTGCTGAGGCATTCGAGGGTGGGCTCCAGCATCGATTCCACGAAGGCGTCGTCGATGTCTGATCGGCCACAGTCGGCAGCGAATTGGGAATAGGCGATGAAATCAATCGGGCACCGATCAAAGATCACCGGTTGCTTGCGTTGACCATGGCGGTAGCAACGGCCGATGTTGTAGTACAGCATCAGGCCGTTGTGATGGCGGGTGGCAGCATCACGAAATTGAATCGTGTATGGGCCATGCAGTCCCAGCACGCGGTAGGGCTCGTCTTCGAGAAGTGTGTTGGGGTGGGTCTTGACCCAGTCCTGCACCAGCGTGCTTTTGCCCATCGAATGGGCTCCTGTGATCGCAAGATTCATGGCAGTGGCTGCGATCCCAAGACCCTGAACACAACCTAAAAAAGCCGGCCCTGGGGAGGGCCGGCTTTGCGGAATAACTGCTGTTTCCCTGAATTGATCTGGCTGAACCGGCCGGCAGAAACCAGCCGGTCTCTCGCCTCAGGCGCCTGCGGGCTCGTCGGCCTGGGGCACGCCCCGCAGGGTGAGGTTGATGCGGCCGCGGTTGTCGATCTCGCGGACGCGCACGGTCACGTGGTCGCCCACCTTCACCACGTCCTCCACTTTCTCCACGCGCGCTTCGGAGAGCTGGGAGATGTGGATCATGCCTTCCTTGCCGGGAAGGATCTCCACGAAGGCCCCGATCGGGATCACGCGGGTCACCGCACCGCTGAACACTTCGCCCTCGCTGACGCGACGGGTGAGGCCCTCAATGATGCGCTGCGCTTCTTCCGCGGCGGCACCGTCGTGGCTGGCGATCGTCACGATGCCGCCGTCCTCGATGTCGATCTTGGTGTTGGTGCGCTCGGTGATGCCCTTGATGGTGCGGCCGCCGGGGCCGATCACGGTGCCGATCAGTTCCGGATCGATGCGGAAGCTGAGCAGGCGTGGGGCATGGGGGGAGAGCACATCGCGGGGCTTCTCGATTGCCTCGAGCATTTTCTCGAGGATGTGCAGGCGGGCGGGGCGGGCCTGGTTGATGGCGTCGGCCACGGTCTTCACCTCAAGACCGGTGATCTTCATGTCCATCTGCAGGGCGGTGATGCCCTTCTCGGTGCCGGCCACCTTGAAGTCCATGTCGCCGAGGAAGTCCTCGATGCCCTGGATGTCGGTGAGGATCCGCACCTCGGAGCCTTCCTTGATCAGGCCCATGGCGGCGCCGCTCACGGGGGCCTTGAGGGGCACGCCCGCATCCATCAGGGCGATGGTGCTGCCGCACACCGAGCCCATCGAGGTGGAGCCATTGGAGCTCAGGCACTCCGACACCACGCGCAGCACGTAGGGGAAGCTCTCCTTGCTGGGCAGCACGGGCACCAGGGCCCGCTCGGCCAGGGCGCCGTGGCCGATCTCGCGGCGGCCGGGGCTGCGCATGGGCCTGGTTTCACCCACCGAGTAGGGGGGGAAGTTGTAGTGGTGCAGGTAGGTCTTCTCGGTGGACGGGTTGAGGTCGTCCATTTCCTGGGCGTCGCTCGGGGTGCCGAGGGTGGCGCAGGAGAGCACCTGGGTGAGGCCGCGCTGGAACAGGCCTGAACCATGCACGCGCTTGGGCAGCACACCGGCGGCGGCACTGATGGGGCGCACCTCATCGAGGTTGCGGCCATCCACGCGCTTGCCTTCTTTGATGATCTGCTCGCGCATGAGCTTCTTGGTGAGGCTCTTGTAGCTGTTGCCCAGCACCTTGCCGTTGCTGGACACGGCCACCTTCACGGCGTCCTCATCCTTGAGGGCGGTGATCTTCTCGCTCACTTCCGCCTTGATGGCGTCGAGCTTCTCGTCCCGCTCGGCCTTGGTCTGGGAGAACTGCTTGAGCACCTCGCCGATGCCTTTGGCGCATTCCTTCTCGAGGAACTTGGGTAAGGTGTCGTCTTCGGCCTTGGCCTCGGGGATCACCTGCTCGATGCCCAGCTCCTTGAGCAGGTTCTGCTGGGCCTTGATCAGTTCGCTCACCGCTTCGTAGCCGAAGTCGATGGCTTCGATCACATCCTGTTCGGCCAGCTGGTTGGCACCGGCCTCCACCATGATCACGCCCTGGGGGGTGCCGGCCACCACCAGATCGAGGTCGGAGCGCTCGATCTCACGGTAGCTGGGGTTGAGCACGAAGTCGTCGCCCAGCAGGCCCACCCGCACGGCGGCCATGGGGCCATAGAAGGGGATCTTGGCCAGCAGGGTGGCCATGGAGGCGCCGGTCACGGCGAGCACATCGGGTGGCACCCGCTCATCGAGCGACATGCAGGTGGCCACGATCTGGAGGTCGTCGCGCATCCAGCTGGGGAAGAGCGGCCGCATGGGGCGGTCGATCAGGCGTGCGATCAGGGTGGCGCGCTCGGGGGGGCGGCTCTCGCGCCGCATGAAGCTGCCGGGGATGCGACCAGCGGCATAGAGCCGCTCTTCGTAGTCGCAGATCAGGGGCAGGAAATCGATGCCTTCACGGCCGCCGGAGCGGGTTGCCGTTACCAGAACAGCAGTATCTCCGCACTCGACCATCACCGAGCCCCCAGCCTGGGGAGCGAACCGACCGGTGGTCAGCCGGATCTCCCGACCATCGAAGGAGATCGACTGAGTGTGACCTTGCACTTGGGCTTATGTCCGTTTTGTTGTCAAGACCGATTCTCGCATTCGGGGCTGGACTGCTGGGGGAACTGCCCCTTTCTTTTTGGAATGCCCTGCGGTTGTTCCCCAGGCGCAGGCATGAAAAAAGGCACCATGCGGTGCCTTGGAGGATTGGCTGATTGGGATGCAGCTCGCACCCCAGCCGGCTTCACCAGGACGACTTGACCACGCCGGGCAGCTCACCCTTGTGGGCGCGCTCGCGCAGTTGGTTGCGGCACAGGCCGAAATCGCGGTACACACCACGGGGCTTGCCGGTGGCCCAGCAGCGGTTGCGCAGGCGGGTGCGGGCGCTGTTGCGGGGCAGGTTCTGGATCTTGCGGTGGATCTCCAGGCGCTCCATCGGATCAGCAGCCGATTCGAAGGCGTCCATCAGGGCAGCGCGCTTGGCGGCGTAGCGCTCCACCATCTTCTGGCGCTTGACGTCGCGCGCAATCATCGACTTCTTCGCCATGCAGCCTGGGTCTCGTAATGCAGTGATGTATGAGCCTACCCCTTCGGGGTGTGGCTGGGGCAGAGGTCGGCAATGGGGCAGCCGGTGCACTTGGGGCTTCTGGCGGTGCACACGGCCCGGCCGTGAAAGATCAGACGGATCGAGAGGTTCTGCCAGTCCGCCTGGGGCACCAGTTTCATCAGGTCGGGCTCGATCTGGCGCGGCTCGGTTTTGCGGGTGAGCCTGAGGCGCTGGCTCAGGCGGCTCACGTGGGTGTCCACGGTGACGCCGGCATTGATGCCGAAGCACCAGGCCAGCACCACCGAGGCGGTTTTGCGGGCCACCCCCGGCAGCACCAGCAACTCCTCCATGCTGCGGGGCACCTCGCCGCCATGGCGCTCCATCAGCAGCCGTGAGCTGGCCACGATGTTTTTGGCCTTGTTGCGGAAGAAGCCGGCCGATTTCACGTAGGGCTCCACCGCATCGGCCTCCACAGCCGCCGCCGCCGCCGCATCGGGGAATC
>CALJTZ010000261.1 GCA_937975655.1 uncultured Synechococcus sp.
GCCGGGCGTTTGCCAACGGGGGTGCCGCTTCCCTCGCTTCACCCCATTCCGGATCAATGAGTGGGTTGCTGCGCCACCGCATCAATCGCAGCTTGATGGCGCTGGCGCTGGGGGCGTCCGCTGCAGGCTCGTTGCTGTTGGCCACTGTGAGTAGCGCCATGGTGCTGCAGGTCACCGTGGGTGAGGCCCAGAAGCAGGCCCGGGCCGTGGAGACCGATCTCACCAGCAGCCTCACCAGTTTTCAGCCGCTCTACGAGGTGCAGCGTCAGCTGCAGATTGCCGCCTCCTCCAGTGAGGTGCGCGCCGCCCTGGTGATCGATGCTGCCGGCCGTGTGATCGCTGCCAGCGACAGCGCGCTGGTGGGCCGATCCGTGCGTCAGCTTGGCCAGGATCAGAGCCTGGGCGACCTGCCTCAACATTTGCAGGACTGCCTGGATCGCCGCCAGGGAGTGGCGTGTCTGCACGGTGAGGCCCTCAGCTTTTTTGATGGCCCCCTGCCCTGGATCGGCGGGGATCACCTGATTCGCTTCACCCCCACTCCGCTGGCCCTCGAAGGGCTGCCCGCCTTCGGGGAACGGGCCACGCTGGTGATCGAGGTAGACCTTCAGCACCTGGTTGATCAAGCAGGCCGGCTGGCCCTCGTGGTGTTCCTGGTGGGCCTGTTGCCGTTGTTCCTCACGGCCGGTGCCCTGGTGTTGGTTCTGCGGCGTAATCTGTTACCGGAGCTGCTCGCCCTCGCGCAAACCGACAGTCTGTCCGGCATTTACAACCGTCGAGCTTTCTTGGAAACAGCCAGCCAACGGTTGGATCTCAATCGGAGCGTGGATCAACCCTGTGTGGTGGCGCTGATCGATATTGACCATTTCAAAGCGATTAACGACAGCCTTGGCCATGCCGCCGGCGATGAGGTGATTCGTTTGATGGCCGATTTCTTTGGCTCCGCTGTGCGCCGCAGCGACCTGGTGGGCCGGCTCGGAGGTGATGAGTTTGGCCTGTTGATCGGTGCTTCTGCTGCGGAGGCCTTTGAGCTGCTGGAGCGTCTGCGCCTGCGCGTGGCCAGTCAGAGCTGGACTCTGCAGGGTGGCGCCCAGGCTGAATTCACGCTCTCGATTGGCATGGTGTGTGCGGACAGTGATCACCCTCAGCAGCTCAGTGATTTGCTTCAGGACGCTGATGCGGCCCTGTATGTGGCCAAGGATCAGGGCCGCAATCAGGTGGTTGATCTCAAGAGTCAGCCCCCGAAAGGCTGGCGCATCCGCTTGGCTTAACTGTGTTTTCTCACCAGGTCATTCAGTAGCGCGCAACAGTCCGAGCTGCTGAATG
>CALJTZ010000262.1 GCA_937975655.1 uncultured Synechococcus sp.
ATGGCCCCAGCGGCTTGCGCTGCGCACCCCGATCCAGCGGCGCAACCGGGGGTGGTAACGCAGCGCCGAACCCAGCTGGTGCAGCACAAACGCGTTTTCCACCCAACCCGCGATGATGCTGGACGCAAACAGCAGCACGCCCGTGAACGCCGCGAACACAGCCGTGGGGCCCAACAGGCTGGCCGAGGACAACACATGGTGTCCCTCGGCTTCGTTGCCCATGGGGGCCAACCCCAGCTGAGTCAGGCCCAGGCAAATCAGCAAGACCACGGGCACCACCGCCAGCAGGAAGGGCCGCGCATCCCAGCGCCAGCGCTGGGGTTGCAGCGGCAGCCCCCGGGCGTCCTGGCCGGCCAGCGCCAGGCTGAGGGGGCCAGGGATGCGCTGGCCCGGTTCCAACAGCAGGCGCAGGGGATTGGCCTGCCCGAGCCAGCGCCGGGCCAGGGAGGGTTCGAGCTGGCTGGAGCGGGCCAGGCTGGCGCGCTGCATGGGCCGGCTGAAGCGCAGTTGCAGGGCGGCGGGCCCGGAGCTGGCCGTCGACGACTGCAGCTCCAGCAGGCGCGGTGGCCGGCGCAGCAGCAGCTGTTGCTGCACGCCCGCCAGGGCCAGTCCTGCGGCCAGGGCCAGCCAGGCTCGCCTCCGGGCGGGCCTCATGGCTCCAAGGGCCGCGCGGGCCGGGGGATCGGGCGAATCTGGCCGGCCAGCACCACGCTGCGGCTTTCGCCGTTGTGCTCTTCCACGCCCATGGTGCCGCGGATCGCCAGCCAGCTATCGGCCTTGGGCTGGAAGCCCGCGGGCCAACGCACCGGCAGCCCCACCGGGGTGGCATCCGCCAGGCAGCAGCGCACCAGCAGTCGCCCCAGCTGGGGGCGATCCCCCTCCTGGGCCAGCACGAAGCCACTGATCCGCACGGGATCCCCGGCGTAGAGGCTGGGGTCCGGCTGACTGCGCAGCAGGCGCACCCAGTCGGTGAGGCTGCGCTGGGCCGGTGGCAGCACAAAGCTCAGCGCTGGCTCCTCCACCAGCTCCGCCGGGCGGTTCCTGGCCAGATCACTGAAGGAGGGATTCGGGGGGATCAGCAGCACCAGCAGCGCCACCGCCCCGCTCAGCACCCAGGCCAGGCGTGGGCGCAGGGGTTGGCTGCTCCCCCGCAGTTGCTGCACCGCCAGGGCGATCAAGGCGGCGCCGCTCAGGCCCACCAGGGGGTGGAACGCCCCCCGCAGCAGCAGGTCGAGGCGGCCACTGAGGCTGCTCACCAGCAGCACCAGTCCCCAGAGTCCGAGGGCCAGGGGGGCGACGTTGCGGGATCGCATCACAGCTGCAGCAGGTTCACCCATTGCCCCAGTAGCAGCACGGCCACGCCGGCCCCCGCGGCGGTGAGGGCGATGGCTTTTGGTTGGAGCACCACGCCGAACAGGCCCAGCAGCTTGAGGTCCACCACCGGGCCGAGCACCAGGAAGGCCAGCAGGGCCCCGGGGGTGATCTGGGCGGCGAAGCCCAGGGCCAAAAAGGCATCCACGCTGGAGCACACCGACACCACCACCGCCAGCAGCATCAGGCAGGAGAGTTTGGCGGCAGTGGCCAGACTGTCGTAGCCGAGCCAGGTGTCGTAGACCGCCGTGGTCAGGGTATTGATGGCAAAGAAGTGGAAGATCGGAAGAGCACACGTCTGAACTC
>CALJTZ010000263.1 GCA_937975655.1 uncultured Synechococcus sp.
GGGGCCATCGGTGGGCAGACGCCAGTTGAGCAGGTCGCCCCGGGGCACCAGCTGCATGCGTGGCAGCGAAAGCCGATCCCCCTTGGCCAGGGCCTCCAGTCGGTCGCCCTCCGAGGGCCAGCGGTGCTGGGGCGGCAGCTGCAGGATCAGGCAGCCCCCATCCCGCAGGGTGAGTAGATCCGCCAGGAACAGGAACACTCCCAGGTCGGTACCCTGGCCATCCACATCAGTGGCCACCCGGCTCAGCGAGTCGGGAAGCTCCTGCCAGGCCAGCCGCGACAGCATGCCCGCGTAGGTGCGTAAGGCATCGCGGTAGAAGCCGGTGGGCCGAGCTGCCTCCAGGCGCTTGAGGTAGCAGGTTTCCGGTTCCTCGATGCCGCGGGGGAGATAGACCGGCCGGCGGCTGGTGCCATCCGGCAACTCCAGCAGGGTCCAGCAGTCGTAGACCAACTGAAGGCGATCCCTCAGGCCAGAGAGGGTGGGGTGCTCCAGCCAGGGGGACTGGGCAGGGGTTTGGGGTTGCTGGGCTGGTGGGGAGTCAGGGTTGTTGGCTGTAGTTGTCCTGCGGCGGCGGGTGGTGGGCACTGGCTGCTGGTGGGGTCAACGCCATTGCCAGAAGCCGTAATTGGCAGCGGGGAAGACTATGCAGGATCTGCAAAGTTGCAGTCAGATCATCCGGGGAGGCAGGCCGGCCAGCCCTAGGGGTATTGGCATAGGCGTACCCGCATATGAATCAGGCTTGATGAGCCATCTGTCCGAGACCGACAGGCTGTTAGCGGAGCTAAAATTCAACCGGGAATATCTCCGAGTTTTTTTATGCGAACGACCAGGGGCCCGGCTATCACTTGGCGAGGGTACGCCCATATAGCGTGAGGTACACCTATCGGGATTAACCAGATGTCAGACGGAACCAACTCATCTGAAATCGTCAAGGCCCAAGCCGTTGACTATTTGGCATCAGGAGCAAGGGCGGCACTGAGCGCCATCCCATTCGCAGGCTCACTACTAGCAGAGGTAGCAGGTTCAATCATCCCAAACCAAAGAGTTGATCGCATTGCTGACTTTGCCGCGAAACTTGAAGAACGGATAGCAGATCTGGAGGAGGTCCAAGTTGGCAGTGAGCTTCATGATGAAGAATTCACAGATTTACTTGAGGAGTCATTGACGCAAGCTTCGCGCGCAGTTAGCGAAGATCGCCGGAAATATCTTGCCTCACTGGTTGCAACCAGTCTCACAACGGAAGCTGTTAAGCATTCAGAGGCAAAGCACCTCATGCGCATCCTGGGGGAGCTGAATGATATCGAGATACTCTGGCTTCGCTATTATCTCGTGCCCACCATAGGTGGAGATGAGGAGTTTCGCGAGTTGCATAAGGATATTTTTGAGCCAGTTGCTGCTACAACATCATCTAGCTCAGAAGAGTTGGATGATCATGCGTTGCAGCAAAGCTACCGAGATCACCTAGTGAGGCTTGGTTTAGTAAGAGAGTACCTACGAAAAGGCAAGGACGGTCTTCCTGAATTTGACAGAATGACGGGCCAGCCTAAGGTCAGTCGCTGGCAGGCAAGTCAGCTTGGAAGACTTCTGCTCAGAAGTATCGGCATGGTAGAAGCCTGAGTGGTTTATATAACATCAAGATCCAGCGGACGGGAGAAATGATCACCAACATGACCACGCTCATGCCCGCCGCTGATCTTGGCGTTAGCCAATCCCCCCTTCCTGCACTTTTGAAGCATGGATTTGTTCTCACAGCTTGTCTTTCTAGTGGGCCGTGTCACCCCAGCACACGTTCAATTACTCGGAACTGGCTTTCTCATACGCGAAGATGGCTTAGTTGCTACGACATTTCACGTAATCGGAACTGATCCTAGCCAACTGGTAGTTCTTGCTCCACATATCAGCAGCATCAATGAATATCAAGACCTTTCGGATACAAGCTGCCAACCAATCCCCGCCCAAGTCCAAGAAATCGACCCCGTGAGGGACCTGGCAATCCTAAAAACAGATATTAGGTTTTCTGGAATGGTTCCACGTATATCTGGTTTTGACCAAGACAATGTTGGCGCTGAAATCCATATTTTTGGCTTTCCTCACTGCACCGAAGGGAGAAGAGCGCTAACCTTTCATAGGTCTGAAATTGGAGCCAAGGTAATACTGCCAAACCAGGGGGCCAGAATCAAACATGCGGTAATCAATACCCAAGCCCGACCTGGGCAATCTGGAAGCATGATCTACTCGCCCAATCAGGGGGCAATCTCTGGGGTTCTGATTGGCGCCTGGATTCCAGGGCCAGCGGGAGCCATTATTAGCGGTATCAACCCAAGCGAACTCCACCAGACTACACAATGTATTTCTGCTGAGTACCTGAACGAGATGCTGTGATGATTGACTATCAGAATTACGGCTGCAACGCCGATGAATGGCTCCACTGCTTAAAGCCATATCAAGCAAGTTCTCTGAGGCAAATCCTTTCTGAATCGGCAGGGGACGAGGATGCTGCGAGACGATGGCTGAGCATCACAGGCTCATCAAATATTGCTGCATTCGGAGGCCAAAGAAACTCAGAGCCTTTTTGGGAACAGTTTAAAACAGAGTTTCGTAGATTTATCTGTGACGACGCAGCATACAAGGACGTAAAAGAAAAACTACGTGATCAAGGAGTGATCACAAGAGAATTGCTGATAAGTGCTATTGCATCTGGAATTTCTTCAACCCTTGGATTTGCAGCAGCCCTCTTGGCACCAGCGGTAGCCCTTATGCTCTGTGCTGTTGCTCGAATAGGAAAAAACGCATACTGCGGACTTGGCTAACATCAAGACACAAAAGACGTGCGCGAATGACGCTGGCACTGCCAAGGCCACTCCCCGCTTCTGGTCTTGGCGTTGGGCGAATCCAAGCCCCCCCGGAGATTCAATTGGAAGAGCAAAAACAACCACGAATCTGGCCGCCACACGAAGCGTTCTACATTGAGGCAATGCTTTTCTGCCTACACTCTCTTGAATCCTCTCTAATTCAGGCCAATCGACTGATGGATACGATTGGAGATTGGCCGGACGAGGATCATCAATTTGAAGCAGGAATTAGTTCAATCCTCGACCAATTCCAAAATATTGCCGCTCAAGCAGCGGCACTTTCACGTTTTCTGTGGCCCTCAAGAAACAGTAGTGTCCACTCTGCGAGGGCGAGCCAGATTCGGAAAGCACTCTCGGTTTCCGATGACAGCCCTCTCAAAAATCGGGCTCTGCGGAATCTGATGGAGCATTTCGACGAGCGGCTCGATATATATCTTAGTGAAGGCATAGCGGGAAATATAATTCCCTGCCACATTGGACCCTCACCTATCGAACACGAGGTTCCTACGCACTTCTTCCGTGCATACTATTGGGATACGCGAGAGTTTGAGGCCCTTGGCGAACGATATGAGATGAAACCCATTCTAGACGAGACAGCCAGAATTCATAATGAGCTGATCCGATGCGCGAACGAGGGATTTCGCTTGCACCCAGCCGCAGGCGAGCAGTGATAAATCGCCCTTCAATTTCTTGGAGATAAAGCCAAAGCCAAAATATCACTATTTTGACGATGCTGATCTAGCTGTATCTTCAGCATCCATTTTTCACTCAGCTCGGAAAGCAATCACCCTAACTGAGCAAGCATCAACAATCTGAATCCACTGCTCACGTCTGACTCCTATTTGCTCCAGCATCTCCGCCACGCCAGCTCCCGAGGTCAGCAACCGTTGTCCCCGAGCATGAATCTCCCGCCAGGTCGGCGGCACCTTGAGCAGGAACCCGTTGTCACGCAGGAAGTGCGTGATCTCCCCATTGGCGTAAGTGCGCCCATAGGGCCGGAAGGGTCCCCGTGACGGGTCGTAGCGGCGGGCTGCCTTGATCAGCCCGATCATCGCCAGCTGCAGCAGGTCCTCCTTGGGGTGAATGGTGCGGCGAGCAAAGTTGCCGGCGATCTTTTCTGCCAGGTCCCTGTGCTCCAGCGCCAGGGCATCAGCAGCGGCGTGTGGCCGTACCGGCCGTTCTCGCCGGGGCCTGCAGCGAGGAGGCTGCTGACACTGAGCTCTGGGCAGGTGAAGCACTGGAGCGTGGAGGTTGATCTCCAGCTGCTGCG
>CALJTZ010000264.1 GCA_937975655.1 uncultured Synechococcus sp.
AGTGGCGCCTGATCTACCCGCGACTGCCCCGTCAAGGGTGGCATCTGGTTCACAATCCGGCCGTCAATTTGGCGCTGGCTCACCAGAATCTGGTCGATCATCTGGCCAACGACATCAACGACTTGCCCGATGGCGACGACATCCGTGAACGGGTGACTTACCAACTGGTCAGCCGATTGAGCCAACAAGCCATTGCAGGGGCGTGCTGGGGCGATCACCCCATGATCGCGCCAGCGCCGGAGCGCCAGCTTTCGGCCTTTCAGTTTGAAGTTCGGATGGTGCTGCCCGAAGGCCAGCGCAGCGAACTCATGCTGCAATCCCCGGTGATACACACATGACATTGCCGCTGGCCGTCCGCATTTTTGAAGTCCTGCTGGGTTGGAGCCTGCTGCTGCAGACACTGGAATACCTGCGGTTGCCATCGCTGGACCGGGTGACACTGTGGCCCATCTTGCAGCAGGAAATTCCGGCCCGCCCGGCATGGATCAAGGCCAGCTTGAACACTTTGTTTCTGCCTAGGCCCTACGTCGCCTTGCTGGTGCTGCGCCTGTTCCTGGGCATCGCCTTCATTCGCCACGGCTGGCCCAAACTGCGCAACCTGAAAACCTGGGCCACGGCGATGAACACGCCGGAATGGCTCTGTTTTCTCTCCGCGGCCTCCATGTGGGGAGCTGGGATTGCCCTGATTCCAGGACTGCTCACGCCCCTAGCCGCCCTCGCCATCCTCGTGTCCATGGCCTACGCCATGGTGATCGAGATCAAGGCTGGCTTCCCCTGGTTTGCCCCGGATCCCTACCAGATTCCAGAGGGCGACTATGTGGGCCCCATGGGGATCGGCGAACCACCGAGCTGGGAGAAGGCCGCCATGTACGTGGTGATGTGCCTGGTCACGATGTTCTGCGGCGGTGGCCTGTTCTCCCTCGACAACCTGCTGATCGCTGATCTGCTCAAGCTCGCTCTGACTTGATGGAGCGGCGGCCGCTCAGCGGCCCAAGCGCTCCACCAGATGCTCACCAACGCGGATGGCATTAGCGATGGCGGTAAGTGAGGGGTTCACCGCTCCGATGCTGGGGAAGAAACTGGTGTCAACCACGTAGAGATTGTCGAGGTCGTGGGCCTTGCAGTTGATGTCCAGCACGGAGCTGGCGGGATCCGTGCCAAAACGGCAGGTGCCAGCCTGGTGCCCCACAGCAGCGATTCCCATGGTGCTCTTGAAATAGATCTGGCGTTCCACCAGATGATTCTTGAGATAGAGGTGATCCAAGACAGACACCAGCTTGTTGTTGAGCTTCGTGGCGGCCATCTGGTTGTTCGGGGTGTAGCTCAGATGAATCTGACCCTCCGCATTGATCGTGACGCGGTTATTGGGATCGGGAAGATCTTCGCTGGACACCCAGAAATCCAGGGCATGCTCGGCGATCTTGTCCATACTCCAGGTGGGCATGAAGAAGGTCTCCTGCGGCACATAGCCCTTCATGATCGAGCCATCTGTCTTGCCCGTCATTTGGATATTGCCCATCGGATAGTCGAAGTCGTCCGATCCGAAGTACCAGTCGTTGATGCATACCGTTTTCTGAAACACGGTGGTATTGGGCTCATGGGCCAGGGCCACCATGGCTTTGCTGTTGTGGAACATATAGTTCCGCCCCACCTGATCTGAACTGTTAGCCAAGCCACGGGGGTGCTTGTCATTGGCCGACATCAACAGCAGGCGGGCGCTGTTAGCAGCGCCACAACTCACCACCACGATGTCCGCCGAGTAGCGCAGTGGCTCACCATCGCGCTCCAGCTCCACCGCCGTCACCGTGCGGCCGGAGGCATCGGTGATCAACCGCTTCACCTGGGCGCGGGTGAGCAGGGACACGTTGGACGCCTGCAGCGCGGGGCGCATCGAGCAGACCTCCGCATCACCTTTGGCATGCACCAGACAGGGGAAACCATCACAGCGGTTGCAGCGAATGCAGCGGCTGAAGGCTGGATTGATTTCATCAAGCATCACGCCGCAGGGCGCATGGCTCGGATGCAAGCCAATGGCGCGCAGATCATCCACCAATTTCTGCATCCGCGGTTCATGGGAAATCGGCGGATAGGGGAAGGGTGCTGAGCTGGGCGGATCCGTGGGGTCTTCCCCCCGCAGCCCATGCACATGGAAGAGCTGCTCGGCCCGCTGGTAATAGGGCTCGAAATCGCTGTAGCGCAGGGGCCAGGCCGGGGAGATGCCGTCGTGATGGTGCAGCTCTTCAAAATCCCGCTGCCGCAGACGGAAGTGGGCCGCGCCATACATCTTGGTGGCGCCACCCACGAAGTAATGGCTACCGGGCTGGAAGGGCTTGCCATGCTGGTCGAACCAGGTGTCCTTCGACACATACCGGCCCTGCTGCATCACCGCATCGGCATCCCAGTTCTCGCGCTCACGGGGCAACCAATCGCCCCGTTCCAGCACGAGGATCTTCAGACCAGAAGGGGCCAACTGATGGGCCAGGCTGCCGCCCCCAGCTCCGCTACCGATGATCAACACATCGAAATGAGTCTGCGCAGGAACCTGCAGCTGCTCAAGGGACGGGAGAGAGGCAACCATGGGCTCAGCTAGAGGCCGACACGTTGCCCACAAGCTAGACAGCGTTGCAGGTTTTGGCTGCCTCAGGTAACGGGATAGCGACTCAATTGATTGATCATTTTGCAAACCATGGCGCTCCAGCCCGTCTGATGACTGGCCCCCACACCTCGGCCGTTATCACCATGGAAATATTCGTTGAATTGAATCAGATCACGCCAATGGGGATCAGATTGGAACAACTCCACATCGCCATTGAAGGGGCGCTGTCCGGCGCCGTTGCGGCGGAACAGATTCACGAGCCGCTGCTCCAGCTGCAAGGAGGCGTCCCAGAGGGTGATCCATTGCCCTGAGCGGGTGGGGAACTCCACCATGAAGCTATCGCCGTAGTAGTGGCCAAACTTCTGCAGGGATTCAATCAACAGGAAGTTGATCGGCATCCACACCGGGCCTCGCCAGTTGGAGTTGCCGCCAAACATGGCAACAGGGCTGTCCGCTGGGCTATAGGCCAAGGTCTGGGTCTGGGATCCTTCTGTAAAGGTGTAAGGGTGCTCCTCATAAACCTTGGAGAGGGCCCGGATACCATACGGAGAGAGGAACTCATCTTCATCAAACAACCGCTCACAGATGCGCCTGAGCCGATCCTCCGGCACCAGAGAAAACAGCAGGCGGTCGTTCCGCCATTGGCCGAGGTGATCCACCAACCAACCGGGACTTGTGCGCTCATGCAAGAACCAGGCCAAGCTCTGGCGCACATCCAGGCAGGGCAAGCGCTTCACGGTATCCACATCAAAGCTGGCCACAGCCAGCAAGGGGATCAAACCAGAAACCGAACGGCTGCGTAGATATTCCGTGCTGCCATCAGGGCGCTTAATCACGTCGTAGTAGAAGCCATCCTGCTCATCCCAGTTCACATAGCCACGGCTACCTGGGGTGTTCAGGGTCAGGGCAAGCTGCACAAAGTCGTAGACAAAGCGCTCAGCGATATCGGCATATTCCGGCTCCTCCCGACTGAGCTCCACACTGATATTAAGGAGGTTGAGGCTGAGCGAGGCCATCCAGGAGGTGCCATCGCATTGCTCGATATGGCTGCCGTCGGCGAGGGGATAGCGCCGATCAAACACAGCAATGTTGTCGAGGCCGAGGAATCCCCCCTCAAACACGTTGTCGCCGGAGCGATCGTTGCGGTTGGCCCACCAGCCGTATTCGAGGATCAGCTTGCGGAGAGCAGTGCGCAAGAAGCCCAGATCGGGCTCTTCGCTGGTCTTGCGATCGATCTGAAAGATCCGCATGGCCGCCCAGGCCCCAATGGGGGGATTGGGATCGGACAGGGCCCACTCATAGGCAGGGGTCTGGGCATTGGGGGCCGTGTAGTGCGGAGAGCGCAGCAGCATGCTCTGCTCCTTCGCGGTGGCAGGATCGAACACCGCAAAGGCCACGGAGTGGAACATCAGGTCCCACTGGCAGAAGTAGGGATATTCCCAGGCATCGGGCATCGAGATCACGTCATGGGCATGCAGCCGCTGCCACTGGGCGTTCTCGGTGAGCCAGCGTTGATGAGGAGGAGGCGGTGTGGTGGGATCGCCCTCCAGCCAGCGCTGCACACTCCAGCCGTAGTACTTCTTGCACCACAACAGCCCCGCAGCCCCGGAGCTGTGCAAGAGCCGATCATCCTCGGAGAGATTGGGCACGCGCGACTCAAAAAAGTCGCGCCACTGCTGCTCGCGCGCGCTGAAGAGCTGATCAAACTCCTCTCCAAAGACCTGGGCAGGAGGCTCTAAGGCTGTTTCGGTGAGCCGTAGCTCCACGGTCCACTCCTCACCAGGCGCCAGGCTGCGCCGCAGCAGGCGGGCGGCCTTGGTACCGCGTTGCTGGGGATTGATGGCACCCTGGTCGCCATCGATCAGAAACCGGTGAAAGCCATCCTTCTGGAAGGGCTTCGCATTGGGCTCGCCAAACAACCGCTCGGTGTTGGTCTCGTTGTCGGTGAAGAGCCAGTCGCCCTGCTCGCGGCAGGCCAAGCGATAGGCACCCAGACCACCGCCGGGATGGGCCAGCACCGCATCGCCATCG
>CALJTZ010000265.1 GCA_937975655.1 uncultured Synechococcus sp.
ATGCAGCAATACCAAGACCCGATCAAGCCGTTTGCGCCGTTGCCGACGCTGACGATGCCGCAACCGCCTTCGATGACGGGCGCGGGCCCCAGCCAGGCCGCGACCAACCTCGGCTACGGCAACGCAATCCTTGGCGGCGTGAACACGGGGCTCAGCGTCTGGCAGGGCCTGCAGCAGTTCACCAACAGCGGCAAGCCGGGAGGCGTAGCAAACCCGCCCGGCCTGTCTGGCCTGGGAGCACTAGGAGGCTGATCACTCATGGCACGAAACGACCAGCTCCCATCCGGAAACATCGTTCCTGCCGCAAGGCCGGTCGAATCCTTCATCCAGCCCGGGCGCGTTGATGCCGCCGCCCCGGCCCGGCCGGAACCACTGCGCCTGAGCGGTGATTCCATCGGCCTGGTGAGCACGCCGGGCCGGCCCAGTGTTCCCGGCTCCAACCCAGGGGCGCAGCTGGCTGATGCGCTGTCTGCCTTCAACGTCAACCTGACGAAGACGCTGGGCAGTGGCGTCCAGCTCTACGCCTCCAACGAGTACAGGCAGGGCCAGAACGAGGCCTACCGGGCTTACCAGCTGGCCAACCGCCAGATGCAGGTTTCCAGCCTCGAGTACGCGGCAGACAACCGCGCTGTGGCTGCCCGTGATCCGATCGCCGGCCTGGCGATGGACCAGGCCAACCCATTCCGTGTGGCTGGCCGCCAGAACAGGCTCAGCCAGATCGCGGGCACGGAGATCGGTGGCGCGATCGAGCAGGCTTACCGCAGGCAGGCCGGCGATCTGGCGCAGCTGGACCCCGGCGACCCGCGCATTAACGAGGTCAAGGCCGCCCAGATCGCCCAGGTCGTGCAGAAGTACGGCCTGGACGAGTTCTCGCCCGGCTTTGCCGACTACGTCCTGCCCCAGGTGAACCGCGCCTGGGAGAAGGTCACTGCTAAGCAGATCGAGGACCGCAACGCCTACCTGAAGGACACGGTGTGGCGGACTGCTTCCACGCAGTTGATGGCCAACCTGCGCACCTGGAGGAACCAGAACCAACCGGTCGAACAGCAGATCGCCGCGATGGCGATGTACCTGGACGACGAGGCCCGCCGCATGGGCCTCCCCGGTGAAGCCACCGACATGAAGCGCAAGGCGATCGAGCAGGCCCGGCAGGTGCTGCTCGCTGGCAAGGAGACAGACCTGGCCAACATGCTGCTGAAGGTCCCGGTCGGGCCTCCGGATGGGAGTGGGATTCGCGCCACCGCTGGCGCGGCCTATGCCCTCGACATCATGGAGGCCGACGACAAGTACGGCGAGATCCAGCGCCGGCGGCAGGCCCGGGTCGAGGAGGCGGTTGGCGACGAGATCAGCGATCGCATTGCCCAGATCTCGCTTGAGATGGATGACGGCCCTGAAAAGGCTGCAGCCATTGAGCAGGTTCTCAACGATGAGAAGTACAGGGACCTGAGCTTCGCCAAGAAGCTGGAGTTGGCCTCTCAGACCAACAAGCTCGGCGAGGACATCCGCGGCCAGCAGTACGACTCAGATGCCTTTGAACAGTTCATGGGCAAGTTGGATCGCACCTTTGGCAGCCAGCGTGATCTCAAGACTGCTGACCGTGAGTTCGAGGCCCTGATCCCTGGATTGCCGCAGGAGGAGCGCTCTGCTGCCCGCAAGCGGTACGCCCAGTGGCGCAACCAAACCCAGTCCCAGCCGTGGCAGCTGATCAACCCAGCGATCACCGCAAAGATCAAGGCCAACCTCGAGCGGGAATACCCCAACCTCCAAACTGCCGCGCTCCGGGGGCTGGTATCCATCGAGCAGGTGATGGCGTGGGGCGATGCCGACTCGCAGCGCTCAGCGCAGCGTCAGCTCAATGCCTACCGCTCCCACGTCCTGGCCCGCCTGGACGAGGCCCGCACCAAGTCCGGCGCTGAACTCAGTGATCGCGCGGCCCAGGCCGTGATCAACCAGGCCATCAACGAGTACGGCTCCAAGGACAAGGAGGCCTACCAGCAGCTGTTTCCGCGCACGGGGCCCAAGCCAACTGAAAAGCCGGCGCCCCCGGCCGGCCTGAAGCCAGCCACTCAGCTGCCGGTCAACCCTGGCCAGCTGGACAACATGCCCAACCGCCAGGAGCGGCTGCAGAGCTGGAAGTCGGAGCCCGTGCTGGGTGCCAAGGCCACCAGTGATCTGCTGCTCCAGGCGCTCAACGGCGGGGCCCTGCCTGCGCCACTGCAGCGGGCCGCCCGTGATGCAGGTGTCTCCCCAGAGCAGTTCCTGATCCAGCAGGCCGACTTCTACCCCCGCGACATCAAGCTGAGCCCCGGCGACCGGAATCAACTGCTGCGTCGTGGCAATCAGTCCAAGGGCTACGACGACAACCGCCAGTCCCGCCAGCCCTTGAGCAACGCGCCGCTGTCGGCTGCAACCAACTGGCTGCTCGACACGCTGACCGGCAGCCGGCCTGCCTATGCGGGCGAGCAAAACCTGATCTCTCTTCGTTATTCCGGCGGTGCCGGTGGAGGTGGACAAGTGACTGGTGATCGTGGAGGACTGGCCTCTCTGACGAGATCTGGCGAAGGCGGGTGGAACAGCGTCAACTACGGCACGACCGGCAGCGCTGGAACCCTGAACCTCACGGGCATGACCGTGGGCCAGGTCGAGCGGATGCAAGCCCAGGGCAAGGTCTTTGCTGTTGGCGCGTATCAGTTCACCCCTGGCGTTCTGGCCAAGGCCCGCAGAGGGGCAGGCCTCCCGCCTGATGCTCCGATGACCCCCGCCAACCAGACCGCGATGTTCTGGGGGCTGATCCTCAACAGCGACAAGCGCCCTGTTCTTCGGGACTACCTCAAGGGCCTCAACAACAACATCAATGGCGCCCACCGCGAGATGTCTCTGGAGTGGGCAGCTGTTCAAGGCCCGAACGGGCGGGGCGCCTACGACGGCGACTCGGCCGGCAACCACGCCTCACTCAGTGCCAGCCGCGTGAGGCAGGCGCTGATCGCTGCTCGCAAAGCCATTTCTGGGAACTGAATCATGCCTGTTGAGTACAAGCGCGATCCCCGCACCGGGAAGGTGGTCCGCGTTGGCAGCGTTGGAGCAGGCGAGGGGTTTGTCTCCGCGACCCCGCCCAAGCCTGCGTCTAAGCCTGCGGCCAAGCCTCGGCAGAAGTCCTGGTGGGAGAAGCTCACCAACGACGCCAGGTACGAGCTCAATCAGCTGAGGGCTAATCCGCAGCGAACCGTGCAACGCCTGCAGCAAAACGTCGCAGCACTGCCAGGCGCCTATTCCCGGCTGGAGGCCCAGGAAACAATCGGAGGTCGGGCCCGCCCCTACGTCCTCGGCCCGTCGCTGGGCATTGGCGCAAACATCGTTCTGGGCACTGCTGGGGCCGCGGCCAACATCGGCCGCAATGCCATAGAGGCGCACCAGCGCTTTGTGCAAGGGAAGCCCAAGGCGGACTACACCACGTCGCCGGTTGCCTCTGGCATTGATGCCGCAGAGGACTTTCTCTACCGCGGCCTGGAGCGGACCCCTCCCTCCCAGATGTCGCCGGAGCAGAAGTCTGGCGCCGACGCCCGATCATCCGGCTCGCTTGCGATCCTGACCGCCCTTGCCGGCGGCGCTGCCCTCCAGGGCCTCAAGGGCGTGGCGTTTGTTGGCCCCAAGGCTGCAGCACTCGAGCAGTTCCTCGATCCCTTCAAGGCCAAGACCCTTGCGGGCGGTGCCACCCGGTTGTTCATGGGTGCAGCGGCTGATGAGGCGCTCACCACCCCGCTGGATGACAACACCGGCGGCAGCGCGGTCAGCCTGGTCAACGCGGTCCTGGGGACCGAGTTCCCCGACCCGGTGAAGCCGGGCATGGACCGGATCGATGCAGCCGCTGCGGCTTTCGTGCCGAACACGGTGTTCAGCTTCGGGCTGGCAGGCGCTCTCTCGGGCGGCCTGAACGCAGTCACCCGCTCCCGCCGCGGCGCCCGCACCGTGCAGGAGCAAGAGACCCGGCGCAAGAAGCTCGAAGACGGCGGGATCGAGCAGTCCAACCCGGAGACCGGCGCCACCGCCTTCACCCCAGCAGCGGTAGAGCCACCTGCTGCACCTGTGGACTTCCGCCAGGCCGAGGCGGACTTCCTCAAGCAGGCGGGCATGCCCTCCCGCGAGCAGATCGACGGCCAGGCCGCCGCACCCGCACCTGAGCCCGCACCCGCTCAGGTGCCCAGCCAGGAGATGGCGGTCGGCGGGCCGGTCATGGATCCCGGCGCCCCCCTGCCGTCCAATTCGGCGGACAAGACCGAGGACATCTGGGACGCCCAGTACGACCCCTCCCTCCCTGAGGCGGACGTGGGCCTGGCGGTCGTCGAGCAGCTGGACGACGAGGAGCTGCCCATCGCCGTCCAGGCGGACAATCCGGTTCAGGCCGCCAATGACCTGATCCAGCAGCGCCCGCCGCTCGAGGTGGACCCCATGGCCCGGGTGGACTTGGCCGCGGCACCCACCAGCGCCCTGGCCAATCCAGTGGTGCCATTCCCCTCGCAGTGGGAATCACTGCCCACGTCTCAGCTCAAGAGCGTGGCCGCGCCAGAGAACAGCCCTGAGCTATTCCAGCGGATCCAGAACCTGACCGGCCGCGACTGGGAGGAGTTCACCA
>CALJTZ010000266.1 GCA_937975655.1 uncultured Synechococcus sp.
AAATACTCCCGGCGGGGCCTGTGTGGGGGTTCGCCCACCCAGCGTTCAGCCGTCGGCGAGGGTCCACCAGCCCAGTGCAGGCCCCAAAAACCGCACGGTGACCCAAAACAGCACCAGGGCCGCGATCCCAATCCAGGCCCCCCGGGTGGTGACCTGAACGAACTGTTCACCCTGCTGCTGCGTGAGGGGCAGCCATGGCGCAATGCGGGGGGAGGTGTCTTTTGGCCTGGAGGAAGCACCCTTGGCTGCCGCGGACTTCGCGGGCTTGGGCCGGGCCGGCAATCCCTGCTCTGCACGGCGCTTGGCTTCTCCCACGCACCCTCTCTCAACTGGTGGGCGTCAGGCTAAGGGCCCAATCCCGCCAATTCATCAGCTGGGCAACAGCCGTTGCAAAGCCACCCAGGGCTCCAGGGCCTCCAGCACCTGGCGGCCCCAGCCCCGGCGCTTGATGCGACCGTCCAGCACGGCAAGCCGGCCGCCGTTGCGGCGCAGGCCGGCCACCGCCCGCTGAAGCCTTCCGAGCGCTTCCGGCAGCAGCAACTCCCGGAACCAGTCGCGGCCCTGAAGCCGGAGGGCCGCGACCCGCGCTGCCGTGAGCGGATCCTCGAGGCTGGCGATCGGCAGGGTGGCCGCCACCAGCTGGCAGGGGAGCGGCAAGCGGTGTTGGTGGTCAAGCCACCAGCGCCAGCCGCAGCAGATCACCCCATTGCTCTCCGGCGCCGTGAGCTCATGACCCACGCGGCTGCCGAACTCAGCGGCCAATCCGCTGGCCAGCTGACGCCGCAGGCCGTCGTCATCGAGCAGCACCACCGTGAGTCCGGCCTGGCCCAACACCAGGCGCCGGCACTGGGCCAGCAGGTGCTCGCCGTAGTGGGGGGCATTGGGCAGGGGCTGGGCCGGTGGGGCATAGAGCGGCAGGGGATCCTGCAGGGGCGGATCGGCCAGGCTCAGCTCCACCTGGGGAACAAAGCCCAAGCCGCGGCCGGCCGCTTCCGGGAGCTGGCCCACCAGCACGGCGCCGCGCTGGCGCAGCAGCCCGGCCATCACCACCAGGGGCTCTAGCGGCTGGCGGTGCCACTGCCACTGCAGCAGGGTGGGATTGATGCAGGCCCAGCTGGCCCAACCGTCGCCGGCGGCGGCCAACCACTGGGGCCAGGGATCCGGCAGGGGGGCGAGCGCCGCCAGCAGCTGCCGCAGCGGCGCCTCCTCCTCCGGGGTGATGGGCGCCTGCTGCAGCGGCCCACAGGGACGGGCCAACAGCCGCCGGCTGAGGCGCTCATGCAGCTCCAACAGACTGGCCGCAGCGCCGGGCAGGCTGCGGCGCAACTGCTCCCAGTGCTCTGTGTCGATCACGACCCCCAGGGCGGTGCGCAGCAAGGGCTCGAGCAGCTCCGCCTCCGGCACCACCAGCTGACGCTGGTCCAGCAACCCCTCGCGCCAGGCCCGCACCAAGGCCTGGTGATCCAGCAGCCACAGCCGCGCTGTGGGCGGCGCCGAGGGCCCTTCCCAACAGGGCAACTGCAGCCCAACGGCCTGCAGACGCGGCAACTCCACCTGCAGCAACCGCTGCCGCAACTCCGCACTCACCACCAGGGCCACGGGCTGCTCGTTCAAGGCCAGGGGCACCAGCAGGCCCAGCAACCAACTGGGATCACTGCCCGGGACCAGACGCACCAGGGTCTGGTCAGCGCGGCGCAAGCTGCGCGCCACCAACCGGCTCAGGGTGAGGTGATGCGGCCAGCGGGTTTCCCCCTCCAGCCGGAGGAGCGCCTTGAGCTGTTGGTGGGCCTGGGCTTCCAACATTGGCAAATCGTAGGAAGCTGGCTCCAGCGAACTGTTCAGCCATGACCAGCCTGTGGCGTGAGCGCCCCGTGGGGATCGTGGGCCTCGGCCTGATCGGCGGGTCCCTGGGCCTGGATCTGCTGGCCCGGGGAGCCCGGGTGCAGGCCCTGGTGCACCGACCCGCCACCGCCGAACGGGCGCTGGAGCGGGGTCTGGCCACCGTGGTGAGCACCGATCCCGCGGTGCTGCAGGACTGCGGCCTGATCGTGCTGGCCCTGCCCCTGGACCGGCTGCTCCATCCCCCGGAGGCGTTGCTGGCGGCACTGCCCGCAGCGGCAGTGGTCACCGATGTGGGTTCCGTGAAGGCCCCTGTGCTGGAGCGCTGGCGCCAGCTGGACCACTTTGTGGCCAGTCATCCGATGGCCGGCACCGCCGAGGCGGGGGTGGAGGCCGGCCTCCGCGGCCTGTTTGAAGGGAGGCCCTGGGTGGCCACCCCGGAGCCCAGCACCGACCCAGAGGCCCTGGCGGCGGTGCAGCAATTAGCCGAGGCTGTAGGGGCCCAGTGGCTCACCTGTGGGGCCAGCGCCCACGACCAGGCCGTGGCCCTGATCTCCCATATGCCCGTGCTGGTGAGTGCCGCCCTGGTGGAGGCCGCCGCCCTGGGTGGGGCGGCGGCTGGGGCCAGTGCCCTGGTGCGGCACCTGGCCTCCAGTGGCTTTGCTGATACCAGCCGCATCGGTGGCGGCAACCCCGAGCTGGGCACCCTCATGGCCCGCTGCAACCGCGAGGCCGTGCTGCGGGCCCTGCAGCACTACCGCCAGCAGCTGGATGGCCTGGAAGCCCTGGTGCAGAGCGAACAGTGGCCGCAGTTGGAGCAGGCCCTCAGCACCACCCAGGCCCTACGGCCGGAGTTTCTCTAGGCCGCAATCTCCAGGGCATGGCCGCGCCGCGCCAGCAACTGCCGGCAGGCCATCAGCGCCGAGAGGCTCACCCCGGCGGTGCCCTCTCCTGGATAGATGGCATCACCGCAGAGCCAGAGTCCCGGCAGGGGCGAGCGGCTGGCCAGGCCGAAGGGACCAAAGCGGCTGGGGTTCTGCCCCAGCCCGCCGACAAAGCCGAACGGCCTGCCGGTCCAGCCCGCCCAACCCCGGGGGGTGGCCAACTCGGCGTGCAGAAACTGCTCAGGCCGCAAGCCCAGCAGCACCTCGAGGCCCGCATGGATCCCCGCCAGGGCCTGCCATTTGCGCTGCTGGTAAGCCACTTCCTCCAGGCCGAACCAGGGCCGGGCGGGGGTGAACACGCTGGCGATCAGGCAGGCCTGCCCCGCCGGGGCCCGGCCATCGGCTTCGGCGCTGATCGACACGAACAGGTTGCCGGGATCACCCCACTCCAGCTGGGCATGCAGCCCCAGATCCGGGGGCAACAACTGCCGGGGCACGGCGCCGTACAGCACCAGGGCGCCGGATGGATCGCCGAAGGCCTCGATTCGGCGGCCGTAGGCGCGGGGCAAGGCGGCACCCAGCAAGCCCTGCAGAGCCTGGGG
>CALJTZ010000267.1 GCA_937975655.1 uncultured Synechococcus sp.
AGCGCCGCGGTGCAGCAGCCCTGGGCGTGGTGCCCTTCACGGCCTCCAGGTACAGCTCGGCAGTACTCAGGGTCTGCAGGTTCACGGCTCCGCCGTGCTCATGGCTGCTCTCCGGCACAGCCGCGGAATACAGCCCGCTGCGCTGCTGGAACAGGAAGCTGTACACCGGGTGGCGGCGCAGCTCCTCCATGTAGTCCCCGTCGCTCAAGGCCACCCCGTCGACGGTGAGGGGCTGGCCCTTGCCGTCCACCGGCAGCAGCCGCTCGCGGCCATCCACATCCCCCAGCTGGAAGTGGCTGCCGCACAGCGTCACGAAGGTGTCAAAGAACGTCCCCCGTTCATCACCGCCCACCCGGCCCTCGGCCTCCAGGAACAGGCGCTCCATCAGCCGCTCCTTGCGCAGGTTGAGCATCTGCGAGCGAGCCTCATCCCGCTCCTTTTCCACGCTGCGCACCCGCCGCAGGTTGGCCTCGTTGAGCTGGCGTTCGCGATCGGCCACCTGGCGCTCGAACTCCTCGCGCTTGCGCTCGGCGTCCTGCAGGCGGGCGTATTCGTCGGGATTGATCTCGGAGAAACGCGCCAGCTGGGCGCGGGCCTTGCGCAGTTCTTTCTCCAGCTGGTTGCTGCGGCGCCGTTCGGCTCGCAGCGGGTCAGCACTACTGGTGGTGGCGGTGGGTGGCTCATCGCCGTCGCTGCCACCAGCACCAGTGCCCGGCTCAGCGGTGCCGGGGTGGTCGAGCAGATCGTCATCACCACTCGGGGCCAAGCCACCGGTCGCCTCGTCGTCATCGCCGTCGAGGGGATCAAGCTCACCGGCTGGTGGAGCCATCGAACCTGCGGTGCCCTGGTTGGGCTGCTGTTGGATCTGGGGTTGGCGCTGCCAGGGCGCAGCGGGGTCTGAGAAGAAGGAAGAGGGCATCACCCATCACGGCTGTGGTGCTGCGGGCGCCCCATCCGGGCTGCGCTCGCTCTTCCTGTTGCCAGCCGACCTGGATGTGTATGACGCGCCTAGGCTTTACACATTCGGCCAGAGATGGCATGCGCACCAACATCGTCATCGACGACGCCCTGATGAAGCAGGCCATGCAGGCCAGTGGTGCCCGCAGCAAGCGGGAAGCCGTCGAGCTGGGACTACGCACCCTGGTCAAGCTGCAGCAGCAGGCCGGGATCCGCGCCTTCCGGGGACGCCTCAGCTGGGAAGGAGATTTAGAAGCCCTGCGCCTGGATGCGCAGCCGGAAGCGCCTGGACAGCAGCCGTGATTGTTGTCGATTCCTCCGTCTGGATCGACTTCTTCAATGGGGCGAGCACCCCAGAGGTGGAGCGGCTGGATGGGCTGCTCGGGGTGACACCGCTGGCCATCGGCGACCTGATCCTGGTGGAGGTGATGCAGGGCTTCCGCACCGAGCGGGATGTGGCCACCGCTCGCCAGCTGTTCCGTTCCCTGGCCCTGCTGCCGATGCTGGGCGGCAACAACGCCTGGAAGGCGGCGGAAAACTACCGACAGCTGCGGCGCAAGGGAATCACGGTACGCAAAACGATCGACGGGATCATCGCCACCTCCTGCATCGAAGCCAACCTGCCGCTGCTGTTCAGCGATCGAGACTTCCAGCCCTACGTGGAGCACCTAGGCCTGGAGGCCGCCTGAAGCACAGCACTCACCATCAGTTCGCCTGATCAGGCAGTTCATCCGCTGTTGGCACCGAGCGCCGGGCCGGCAGGTAGATCCACTCCCCCGCTGGCAGCGGCGTGGAGGGCAGATACCCCGGCACCAGCAGTTGCATCCCCGCAGGAATGGGCGTGGTGGAGCGATAGACGGGCAGCAGCAGAGCGGTGCCAGCCGGCAGCGGTTCCTCGCTGGGCCAACTGCTCAGCTCTGGGTTGAACTGGCGGAGCAGGGAGAGGCTGAGGTTCTGCTCGGTCGCCACGCTGCTGAGCGTGTCGCCTTCAGAGGTGATGTAGGTCTCGCTCTGCTGCAGCACCGGGTTGAGGCTGCGCAGCTTGCTTTCCGTGGTGCCATGGCGGCCGGCCAGCACCGCCAACGAATCCCCATCGACTGCGGTGATCGTCTGGGTGCTCTCCAGCTGGGGGTTGATCCGCCGCAAGGTGGCCACGGTGGTGCCGTAACGCTCGGCGATCAGGGTCAACGTGTCGCCATCCCTCAGCACCAGCACGCTGTGGGGCCTGAGCACCAGCTGGATGGCCTCCCCCAGCAGCGGCTGCACCAAAAGGCCGATGCCGCCCGGGCCGTAGTCCGCCCCGAAGTGCTGCACCAGGCAGCCCGCGAACTGGGCCCGACCGCCGGATGGCAATCCGCCCTCGGGCTGGAGTAAGGCCAGATCCCCGAGCCACATCACCCCCTGGCAGGGGGCCTGCACCGTGCCCAGCAGCGTTGGGTCCCAGGGCAGTGGCGCCTCCTCGCGGAAGCCCGGCGTGCCCCAATCGAGCTCGGCCGCCAGCCAATCGAAGGTGTTGCTGGTGCTCACTGGCAGGGTCGCCGCCCGGCAGAGGTAGCCGCGCAGCAGCACATCCCCGGGATCGGTGATGGCGGTGTCGTTGTAGCCGCTGACGACGCCGCTCTGCTGAAGGAAGCAGTCGATCACATGCCGGCGGATGGGAACCGGATTCCGGCTCTCGGGCCGGTCCACCTCGAACAGGCAGAGGCGGGCATTGGCGTAAGGCTGCAGCGCCAGCCACAAAGGTGTCGCAGCAGGAGGGGCCACCCGGCTGTCGATCGCCGGGCTCGCCGCCGGCAACCCGACCAGCTGGCCCCACTGCCCTGCGGCGCGCAGGGGGTTGAGGCCCTGGTTCAACGGCGAGAGAGGTTGTTCCATCGCTCAGCTCCGCACCAGTGATCCCCGGAAGGGGTCCGGGTTGCACTGACGCCAGTTCTGCAGCCGCGGCAGCAGCAACGCCAACTGGCCGATGTGCTGGCTGCGCTGCCGGTTCAGCACCACCACCGGTGATGGGCCCGCTGGGTTCCACTCGGTGTCGGTCTCTTCCAGCAGCAGCTCGGTGGCGTACTCCACCACCGCCAACTTGTTCAGCGGCAGCGGGTTGGGCACCACCCCACCGGCCACGCCCTTGCGGCTGCTGCGCACCGGGGCGTTGAGATCGGCATGCGTCAGGGCCGCCAGCTGCTGATCCAGTTCAGCAATGGCATCGAGATGGCCCTGGGCTGTGCAGACCCCGGTGGGGTAGTGGGTCTGCAGCTGAGCCATCTCTCGATTCAGGGCCGCCAGGGCAGCACTGGTGACCGGGATAGAGAGGGCGATGCGCAGAGCCTCGGCGTCACCAGGGCGCCAGGTGCAGGTGGGTTGGGAGGACTGGGTCATGCCCTCCCTTGCCAGCTCAGTCGCCTGGGATCGCCAACCCCAGCTGCTGGCGCAGCTCGGCAGCGTCGATCACCCCGCGCTCGTGCAGCACCAGCCACTCCTGCACCGACGGCTCGGGTTTGCGCGCCGGCTGCGGGGGGACCAGCGGGCAGATCTCCACCGTGCAGGGCGGTTCATCGGAGAGCTTCTCGCCGGTGAGCCGGGTCCACTGCTGCAGCAGGGTGCTGAGCATCGAGCGCTTCTGGCCCGCCAACGACTGCAGCACCGCAAAGCTCTGGCCGGCGGTGAGCGAAACCTCCAGCTCGGTGCGGGCCGGGCCGTGGCCGCCGGCAGGAATCAGGGCGTCGCGCCGCATCGCCTCTTCCAGCTGCTGCAGGTAGGCCCGGTGCTCCGCCAGCGAACGGGCCTCGATTTCGACCCACTGGAACTTGGCCCCCTCGGGCAGGTCCATGAAGGAGGAGGTGGAGAGCACCAGCCGCTGCGGACGTTGGCCTTCTGCACCGCTGCCTGCAGCAGAGCCCAGGGCGCCATCGCTGCGGCGGAAGCCGTAGGCGTCCACCAGGCCAGTGCGCACGCCCACCGGCAGGGCGGTGCGGGAGAGGAGGTCTTCGTATTCGCTGCGGCAGCGGTAGTGGTTGAGGTACTGGTGCGCCAGGCCCAGGTGGGGCAGATCGCCTTCTCCAAACGCCGTGCCATCCACCGAGTACCAGAGCGCCGGCAGGTCAAAGCGCTGGGGCAGCAGCGAAGGCTCGCCAACCGGCACCACGTCGTAGCCATCAGTCGCAGAAAGATTTGGGTTGGCCTGCCAGCTGCGCAGCACCAGGCCGTCATCGCTCACCGCCAGGCTGCGGTACAGCCAGGCCTGCGGGTCCGGCACAAGACCGCCATGGGCGTCGATCACCACCGTGGGCACAGCGACATTGCCACTGGAGAAGCGGGGCGGCAGAGCCTCGCGGCGTGGCTGACGCCAGACGATCTCCACCGGCCCCGACGCCGAAGCAGCGCTGGGGCC
>CALJTZ010000268.1 GCA_937975655.1 uncultured Synechococcus sp.
CATCACGCGACTGCTCATGGCGCATGGTCTCAAGGTGGGAACCTATTGCAGTCCCCACTTGGAAAGCGTTCGCGAGCGAATCCTTGTGAATGGTGAACAAATTCATGAAGAAGATTTCGCAGAGTCTGTTGCGGCTATTGCAAACGCGGAAGGAATTTCAGGAATTCGCCCTTCACATTTCGAGATCATCACAGCAGCAGCATTTAGGTGGTTCTCTGATGATGCGGTTGAAGTGGCGGTCGTCGAAGTGGGAATGCTTGGTCGCTGGGATGCCACAAATGTTGTGTCACCAGATGTTTCGGTGGTCACCAACATCGCTCTCGACCACACAGAGTTCGCAGGGCCAACTCTTGAGCACATAGCCAGCGAAAAAGCGGGAATCATTAAACCGGAGAGTGTCGCCATCATCGGTGAGACTCGTGATTCCTTGCGGCACATCTTTGAGAATGAACCAAACGCTGGCATCGCATTTCGTCGTGAACATTTTGATGTAATGGAAAATCATTTGGCGTTGGGTGGCCGGTCGCTTCACGTGCGAACCAGTTATGCCGACTATGTCGATTTGTTCTTACCGCTTCATGGTTGGCATCAGGGAGAGAATGCAGCAGTTGCTATTGCTGCTACAGAAGCATTTTTCGGTGGAGCACTACACCGAGACACATTGATGGAAGGTCTGGCCACAGTCACCATGCCGGGTCGTTTTGAAGTTGTGGGGCATCAACCTTTGGTTATTTTGGACGGCGCACATAATGTCGCCGGCGCAGATGCGTGCTCCAGCGTGTTCTTCGACGACTTCGCCGAGTTTGGCTTCGACGGCAGTTTCGCCATGCTGCGTTCCGTGGGGGATGCGTTCCTGGACGCCTACCTCCCCATCGTGGACCGGCGCAAGGACCTGCCCTGCGGTGAGCGTGAGCGCGACTTCCAGCTCTACCGCCGCGGCCGCTACGTGGAGTTCAACCTGGTGTTCGACCGGGGCACGATCTTCGGACTGCAGACCAATGGCCGCACCGAGTCGATCCTGATGTCGCTGCCGCCCTTGGTGCGCTGGGAGTACGGGTATCAGGCCGAAGCCGGCAGCCGTGAGGCACTGCTCACGGATCTGTTCACCCGCCCCCAGAACTGGCTGGGCGATCCCGCCCTGGCGGCACGCTGCCAACCCCACGGGGCGGTGGGCTGACCAGCGGCTGATCCAGACCAGCCGCCAGGGCCAGCGCAACGCGATCGGCGATGAAGGCGATGGCCGCCTCCCGGCGACTGGGATCCCGCAGGCTGGCCTCCAAGGCCCCTTCGAGCTTGCCGATCTCGAGCAGGGTGACCCCCCGGCGCGGCCCACCCAGGCCGCCACGGAACCCCATGGGATAGGCCCCGAAGGCCGCGGCCAGGCTTTCATCCACCCGCGTGAAAGGGCCCCGCAGGGCCGGGATCACCCCCGAGCCGATGCCACTCGAGCCGTAGGCATCCAGGTGAATCTCCAGGGCGTAGCCCCCACTGCGGACATGGCGCTGACCCACGCTCCAGTTGGTGCGCGGGTCGTCCTGGTGGTGGATCGTGCGAAGGGGCGGCTCGTAGTAGCGGATGTTGAGACCGCGCAGCTGGCCGCGGGCCACCACCGCCTGGGCTAGCGCCAGATTCCAGTAGAGCTCGTCGGTGATGCCGGGCTGCATGGGGGCCAAGCCCGCTAGCGCCACCGCGGCTCCGGCGGTACCCGAACCCGCGATCCCCTGGGAATCGGCATGGCCCGCCATCACGAGGATCTCGGTGGCTGCAGGCAACGACCGCAGGCCGATCCAGTTTTTCTGCAGCGCGCTGCGGGGGCCGGTGAGGCTCTCGCTCTCCCTGGCGCTGGCCGTCGCCAGGGGTTGAGCCGAGGCCGGAGCCAGGAGCCCCAGGACCAAGACCAGGGGCCATAGGGACAGGCGGCGGCCCATCAGATCGGCGAACTGAGCAGGTTGCCGTCACTGAACAGGCCCAGCTTGGGGCCCATCTCCAGCTCCAGGGCAATCAGTTCATCCCGGTGGGCGCGCAGGCGCAGGGCGCTGCCGGTGGCGCTGTCATGGCTGATCAGCCGGAGCTCAACGGTTTCAGCCCGGGCAGCACGGCGGCGATAGATCACCCCCGCCAGCGGACCCAGGCCCACCAACAGCAGGGGCCACCAGCCCAAGGGGGGCCACAGCTGGCGGATCACCAGGCCCAGGCAACCGGCACCCACCCCTCCCAGGAGCGAGAGCAACACCGCCAGCACCGGGCTGGCCTCCACCTGGCCGCGAAAGCGCAGCAGACGCCGCTCAGGGTTGGCGTCCTCGGGGGTCCAGCCCCGCTGCTGCAGCCAGTCGGCGATACCGGGCAACACCTCCAGGGGGGGCTTGGAGGAGCGCACCTCCACCACGGTGGTGCGGTCCTTACTGGCAGCCCGAAGGAAGAACACCAGGCCGACAGCCAGCAGAACCGTGAGCAGCAGCGTGGAGCCCAGAGCTGGTGGCATGGGATCCAGCCTCAACACAAAGGTGGAGTTCATTCTCCTCCAACCAGTGATGCCACGGCGCCATCAGGTCCAGGGCCTGATCACGGCTGCCCTCGAGCAGGTGGAGCATCCGCCGGGGTCGGCCCCGGCTCGGGCAGCGCTGGGCATAGCTGCTGATGGCACCCTGCTGATCCAGGAAGGTGAGCGCCTGCTGCAGCACGGTCTCGGACAGGCGCAACTTGGGATGGGCCGCGGCGAGGTCGTGCATCAGAGCCGTGGGATAGGTGTCGGCCTCCAACAGGCGCTCCAGCACCCAGCACACCGCCAGCTCCAGCCCCAGATGCTGAATGGCAGGCCGGGCGAAGAAGGCATGGATGGCCTCCAGGCCGGAGCGGGCGGGCTGTCGGGTGGATCGCATCACGGCCTAGGGAAACGCGCTCTATCCACCAACTAGCCCAGTCTCGGCTCGAATCCCAAAAGCGATAGACGATCTTGGGTTTTGGGCTGAAGGGCCTCGGCGTCCGCGACGATGGCTGCACAGTGTCTCGGCCAGGACCTCCGGCCCTCACCCCACCAGCCATGACCACCCCCCACAGCGCCCCCGCCGCCGGCTCCAGCCCCGCCCGCTTTGCCGTTCTCGATGGCGATCTGAATGCCGAATGGCATGCCCTGCTGGGGGCCTCCAGCGCCCTGGCTGTGGACACGGAGGCCATGGGCCTGGTGCACGGCCGCGACAGGCTCTGCCTGGTGCAGATCAGCGACGATCACGACAATGTGTGCTGCATCCGCATCCAGCGCGGACAACGGCAGGCCCCCCTGCTCCAGCAGCTGATGGAAGCCCCCACGATCGAAAAGGTGTTCCATTTCGCCCGCTTTGACGTGGCGGCCCTCGGGGAAGGCCTGGGCATCGCCGTAGCGCCCCTGTTCTGCACCAAGGTGGGCAGCCGGCTGGCCCGCACCTACACCAACCGGCATGGGCTCAAGGAACTGGTGCAGGAACTCTGCGGCGTGGAACTCGACAAGGGCGCCCAGAGCAGCGACTGGGGTCGGGTGGAGGACCTCAGCGATACCCAACTCGCCTATGCCGCCAACGACGTGCGCTATCTGCTGGCGGCCCGCGACCGGCTCACGCAGATGCTGGAACGCGAGGAGCGCATGGACCTGGCCCGCCGCAGCTTTGCCTGCATCCCGGTGATCGCCGAGCTCGATCGCGGCCGCTTCGGGGCGATCTTCGAGCACCGCTGCTGAACCCTGCTGCGCCAGAGTCGGTTCAGTCGTCGCCGATGTAGTTAGCCTCCTCGGCCACGGCCTCCAGCAGCACATCCAGCAACTGGCGGACAAGATGGGACAGGCTTTGGCCGACCGCTTGCAACAACAAATTGCCAAGGGCGAAT
>CALJTZ010000269.1 GCA_937975655.1 uncultured Synechococcus sp.
GCATGACCCCGCTCAACGACCACAGCGCCCATGTCATGGAGGCTGCTGACGACAGCGGCCGCACCTGGGCCGGCATCAGCCCTGCTGCGATCGACGGGCAGGACGGCACCGCAGCCCTGCCCATCGACGTGACGGCGATGCAGTTCGCCTTCATCTTCCACTACCCCGACGCGGACATCACCAGCGGCGAGCTGCACGTGCCCGTCGGGCAACCGGTGGCGCTGCACATGAAGGCCAACGACGTGATCCACGCCTTCTGGGTGCCCCAGTTCCGCCTCAAGCAGGACGTGATTCCCGGCCAGCCAACGCTGCTCAGCTTCACCGCCACCAAACCAGGGCGCTACCCAATCGTGTGCGCGGAGCTCTGCGGGCCATACCACGGCGGCATGCGCTCCACGGTGGTCGTCGATGAGCCCGACACCTTCGCCGACTGGGTGGCCAAGAACAGTCCAGCGCCAACCCCTGCCGCTCCCACACCGGTGCAGTCATGACCCTCAGCCTCTCGCCGCCCACCACCCCGACTGCACCGCAGCCGCTGCAACCCCAGGGCTGGCTGCGCTATCTGAGCTTCAGCACCGATCACAAAGTGATCGGCCTGCAATATCTGGTGTGTGGCTTTCTCTTCTACCTGGTGGGCGGTGCCCTGGCGGGAGCCATCCGCACCGAGCTCTTAACGCCAATCAGTGATTTCCTGCCACGGGAAACCTACAACGAAATTCTCACCCTGCACGGCACGGTGATGATCTTCCTTTGGATTGTGCCGGTGGTGAATGGCGCCTTCGGCAACTATCTGATTCCCTTCTACGTGGGAGCGCGGGACATGGCCTTCCCCCGCCTCAATGCCGTGGCCTTCTGGCTGATTCCACCGGCAGGGCTGCTGTTAATCAGCAGCTATTTCATCGGCAGCGCCGCCCAATCGGGCTGGACCGCCTATCCACCCCTGAGCCTCACCACCCCCGCCACTGGCCAGGTGCTGTGGATCCTGAGTGTGCTGCTGCTGGGCGGCAGCTCAATCTTTGGCGGCATCAACTTCATCGCCACCATCCTCAAGCTGCGCAGGCCTGGCTTGAAGCTGATGCAACTCCCGATGTATTGCTGGGCCATGCTGGGCACCAGCATTCTGGTGGTGCTGTCCACGCCGGTGCTGGCGGGCACGCTAGTGCTGCTCAGCTTCGACATCATTGCCCACACCGGCTTCTTCAATCCAGCCCTTGGTGGCAATGCGGTGGTGTATCAGCACCTGTTCTGGTTCTATTCCCACCCGGCCGTTTACATCATGGTGCTGCCAGCCTTCGGGCTGGTGAGTGAAATCCTGCCGATCCATGCCCGCAAACCGCTGTTCGGCTACACCACCATGGTGTATTCGATCATGGGCATTGTTTTTCTGGGCCTGATCGTGTGGGCTCACCACATGTTCACCAGTGGCACCCCGCCCTGGATGCGGCTGTTCTTCACGATCGCCACCGCATTCATCGCCGTTCCCACAGGCATCAAGTTCTTCAACTGGTTGGCCACCCTCTGGGGCGGCAAGCTGGCGCTCAATTCAGCGATGCTGTTTTCCTGCGCCTTCATTGTGAACTTCGTGTTCGGCGGCATCACCGGCGTTGCCCTCGCCCAGGTCCCGTTCGACATCCACGTACACGACACCTACTTCGTGGTCGCTCATTTCCACTACATCGTCTACGGCGGCACGGTGTTTGTGATCTTCGCCTCCGTTTACCACTGGTATCCGAAGTTCACCGGGCGGATGCTGAACGAGCACCTTGGCCGGATCCATTTTCTGCTCACCTTCATGGGCTTCAACCTGTGCTTCGCCCCCCAGCACTGGCTCGGCCTCAATGGCATGCCGCGGCGGGTGGCCGAGTACGACCCCCAGTTCCAGCTCATCAACCAGCTCAGCAGTGTGGGAGCCCTGCTGATGGCCATCAGCACCCTGCCCTTCCTGATCAACGTGCTCCACAGCGCGTTCAAGGGCGCCATTGCCGGCGACAACCCATGGAATGCCCTCACCCCCGAGTGGCTCACCAGCTCCCCGCCACCGGTGGAGAACTGGATCGGCGAAGCCCCCCTGGTGACAGAGCCCTACGGCTACGGCCTCAAGCCAGGCGAGCTGGATCTCGCCGCCACCTCCGGCCGCCAGCTGTGGAGCAGCGGCAAACCCGATAACCGCTGAGGTCACGGCCATGACAACCCTGAGCACCAACACCCAAGCCAGCACCGAACACCAGGTGGAGGGCCATGGGGCCCACCCCGATTTCCGCCTGTTCGGCCTGGCCACCTTCCTGGTGGCCGATGGCATGACCTTTGCCGGCTTCTTCGCCGCCTATCTCACGTTTCGTGCCGTGAACCCCCTGCCGGCTGGCTCCAGCTACGAGCTGGAACTGCTACTGCCCACCATCAACACGGTTCTGTTGCTGGTGAGCAGCCTCACCTTCCACAGGGCCGGATCAGCGCTCAAGGCGGGCAACAATCCCCTGTGTCGGCGCTGGCTGGCGCTCACGGCTGCCCTGGGGTTCACCTTCCTGGCCGGCCAGATGAAGGAGTACTTCTCCCTGCCCTTCGGCCTCACCGACAACCTGTTTGCCAGCACCTTCTATGCGATCACCGGCTTCCACGGCCTACACGTGACCCTGGGTGGGCTGATGATCCTGATCGTGTGGTGGCAGAGCCGTCCCGGTGGCCGGGTGAGCGAGCACAATCTGTTTCCCCTCGAAGCCACAGAGCTCTACTGGCACTTCGTGGATGGGATCTGGGTGGTGCTTTACGGGATCCTCTATCTGCTGTGAGCCTGGCCTGAACTGGGGATGGAGGGGCTGGCTGGCTCAAGCCATCACGAGATCACCATTGTTCCCTGGTTCAGCCCTTGCCGCTGAACGCAATCGGCCTGCACAATTGTTGCGTACTAGGGCCGTGTCACCGGTGTTCGTCGAAGAGAAAGTCACCGCCCAAGTGCCGATGCTGCAGGGCAAGGCGCTGCTGGACAAGGCTCGCTCCTTAAGCAATCGTCCGGAGGACCAGATCGCACGGGCCTGCGGCTACGTAGGTCCTAGCGGCCGGGTGCTTAAAAAGACCTTCTACCGGGCTCTTGTGGAAGCCAAGGGTTACAGCTTGCCCTCCGCGAGCTCCAGCGGAGGCAGCGGCAGCAAGGGTCGCCAGGCCGAGTTCCGCACCCGCGTGCATGGCAATGGCAACCTGCTGATCGGCCACGCCTACACCCGGCGCATGGGCCTGGAGCCCGGCCAGGAATTCAAGATTGAAATTCACCACGAAACAGGCGCCATCTGGCTGCTGCCAATGGAGGGAGATGGCGCGGTGTCTCCTGGCACGGACAGCCCAGAGAACAACTGAACAGCGAGCGGCTGCAGGACTGGTGCACCACGGTGCACCAGTCCTGCAGCCAGCCCCTCAAACCAGCGGGGATCCCCCTGCGGCATCCGAGCGATCCCGCTCGTGAAAAGCGGCGCTGAACACCAGCAGATCAATGCCACTGAACAGGAAGCTGATCCCCACGAGAATGCCGAGCACGCTCAGCAAGCCGCCAGCCCGCATGGTCACGATGATCAGCCCGAGCAGGAGCGTCACGATCCCATTGGCCAGACCCCAGCCCCAGCCAGACATGTCGGTGTGGGAGAGCGACACGATGATCGCCACGACGCCCTCCACCAGGAACACAATGCCGATGGCAAAGGCCAGGGCCGCGACCTGGGCTGCAGCAGGCACGATGCCGGCACTGAACTGCTGAATGATCCAGCCGCCGGTGACCAGAAACAGGGTTGACACCACCAGGCGCCAGAAGCAATGCCACCGACTCAGCCGCCGAGCGCGGTTGAGGTTGTTGACCCAGCCGATGATGCCGCCCACCAGGAAGGCCAGGGCCACCACCACCGTGACCCAGGCGGAGGCAACCACGGGAAAGACCAGTGCCAGCAGGCCGAGCACGAGCAGCAGGATGCCCTCGGCAATGGTGAAGCTGCGAAGGGAGCCCCGATCGAGCTCCGATGTGTCAGAAACCATGGGAGGTGTTCAGGCGAACACGAACCCCCGGACGGTAGGCATGACGCCAGGCCTCGTCAGCCCCAGCCATGCTCCGCCAACCAGGCGCCGGTGATCTCCGGCGTTGTGGCATCAGGCCGGCCCTTGGCTCCTGCGAGGAGCCGTTCGGTGTACTTCGCGAGCAGATCGGCCTCAAGATTCACTGCATCACCCACCCGCAACTGCTGCAGGGTGGTGCTGGCCCAGGTGTGGGGGATCACGGCGATCCAGAACTCCGCGCCATCGGGGCTGCAGCCCGCCACGGTGAGGCTGATGCCATCCACCGCCACCGAGGCTTTCTCGCAGATGTAGCGGCCATAGAGGGCCTCATCCCAGCGGAGGGCCAGGCGCCAGGAGGCAGGTTGTTGCTCGATGGCCACCACCGTGCCCAGGCCATCCACATGGCCGGAGACTATATGGCCACCTAGGCGCGATTGCGGGGTGAGGGCTTTTTCTAAGTTAATTTTTTGCCCGAGCCGCCAGTGTTTGAGGCTGGTGAGATTGAGGGTTTCATTGGAGGCATCGGCCCAAAAGCCATCGCCGGGCAGGTTTACGGCGGT
>CALJTZ010000270.1 GCA_937975655.1 uncultured Synechococcus sp.
ATCGGCGTTGGCCTTGGCCACACCGGCAGCGATCGTGCCGATGCCGATCTCGGCCACCAGCTTCACGCTCACCTTGGCGGCGGGGTGCACCTGATGGAGGTCGTGGATCAGCTGGGCCAGATCCTCGATCGAATAGATGTCGTGGTGGGGTGGCGGCGAGATAAGCGCCACGCCGGGTTTGCTGTTGCGCAGCCAGGCGATGTAGGGATCCACCTTCGGCCCAGGCAACTGGCCGCCCTCGCCGGGCTTGGCCCCCTGGGCCACCTTGATCTCCAGCTGCTTGCCGCTGCGCAGGTATTCGGGGGTCACGCCGAAACGACCCGAGGCGATCTGCTTGATCGCCGAGCAGGCGGTGTCGCCGTTGCGCAGGCCCTTGAGCGTGGGGAGGGTGGCTGAGCGCCCTTCCGCATCCACGTTCGTGAGGGTGTGGAAGCGGGCCGGATCCTCACCGCCCTCGCCGCTGTTGCTCTTGCCGCCGATGCGGTTCATGGCGATGGCCAGCACCTCGTGGGCCTCGCGCGAGAGGGCCCCCAAGCTCATGCCACCGGTGCAGAAGCGGGCGCAGATGCTCTCCACGCTCTCCACCTGCTCAATCGCCAGGGGCGCCGGAGCGGGCTTGAGCTCCAGCAGGTCGCGCAGGGCCGTGACCGGTCGGTTCTCTAACAAGGTCTTGTAGGTGGAGAAGTGGTCGTAGCCAGGGCCCGCCTTCACAGCCGCATGCAGGGCCTTCGCCATCTCCGGGCTGTTGAGGTGGTACTCACCGCCGGTGCGGTATTGCACAAAGCCCATGAACTCGAGCTTGGTGCGGTTCAGCTCGGGGAAGGCCTTGGCGTGGAAGCTCAGGGTTTCACTGGCCAGTTCGGCCAGGCTCAGCCCCGCCACCCGGCTGGTGGTGCCCTTGAACGCCAGCTCGATCAGATCGGCACCGAGGCCGATGGCTTCGAAGATCTGGGCGCCGTGATAGCTGGCCAGCAGCGAAATGCCGATCTTGGAGAGGATTTTGCGCAGGCCATCTTCCAGGGCCTTGCGCACGTTGGCCTGGGCCTGATCGGGCGTGAGAGAGGGCAACTTGCCGGTTTCGATCAGCTTTTGCACGCGGGGGTGCGCCAGCCAGTGGCGGGTGGTTTCCCAGGTGAGCCAGGGGCACACGGCGCTGGCGCCGTAGCCGATCAGGCAGGCCAGGTGATGGGTGCTCCAGCACTGGGCGGTGTCCACCACCAGGGAGGCCTGCAGCCGCAGCCCCAGGTTGAGCAGGTGGTGGTGCACCGCACCCACCGCCAGCAACGGCGGGATGGTGGTGGTGGTGGCCGTGATCCCACCGCTGGAGCCGCCGCGATCACTGAGCACCAGGATCTGAGTGCCACCGCGCACAGCCGCCTCGGCCTCCGCCTTGAGGCGCTCCACGGCAACCGCCAGGGCCCCAGGCCCATCAGTGATCCCCATCAACGTGGAGAGGGTGGCGGTAGGCAGGCCCTGCTGGGCCACCGCAGCGAGCTCCGCCTCATTGAGGATCGGGCTGGCCAAGTGCAGCACCGCCGCGGAAGCGGCCTCAGGCTTCAGGGGCGAGCCCCGCTTGCCCAGGTGCATCTCCAGGCTCATCACCAGCTTTTCCCGCAGCGGGTCGATCGGCGGGTTGGTGACCTGGGCGAAGCGCTGCTTGAAGTAGTCGTAGAGCAGGTGTGGCTTATCGGAGAGCACCGCCAGGGGGATGTCGTCGCCCATGCAGTAGGTGGGCTCCTTGGCCGCGCCGGCCATGTCCTCGATCACCAGCTCAAAGTCTTCGGCGGTGAAGCCAAAGGCCGTTTGCTGCTGCAGCAGCTCCAGATCGCCCAGCTGGCGCCCCTGCTTCCAGGGCTGGGGGGCCAGGCT
>CALJTZ010000271.1 GCA_937975655.1 uncultured Synechococcus sp.
CCCAGCTGGTGGAGCAGTGGACCGCCCAGACCCGCACCACCTGCGGCACGTTGCTGGTGCCTACCGATTGGATGGTGATCCGCCAGCAGGACAACGGCACCGTGATCGACCCTGCTATCCAGGGCTGGCGTCAGGATCTGCGCCTGGCCTGCGAGCTGAAGATCTCGGGTATCACTGCCACCACCACCACCGAGGAGCTGGCGGCATTCATCACCAGCCCGGAGTACAGCAGCTGGCCGCCTGATCCCAACGCTCCTCAGCCGCCTACACCTGCTGAACCAGCAAGTGACACCATCTCCTTTGAGGGTGGCTTCACCAGTGGTCAGATCGTCCCCTAGTCGCGGGCAACCTAGCCAGAGCGCCACGTCCCGCCTGCAGTGATTGAGGTCTTTGCTGCCGCCGTTGGTGCTGGTATCGGTATTGCCGCCAGCGGCGTTGGCAACCTCTTTCGCCGGGACAGTGAAGCCTCCATGGCCGTGGTGCGGCTGACCTCAGCGGTGGAGCACATCGCCGGTGAAGTCAGCCTGCTGCGCCAGGAAATCAAGGAAGACAGGCAGGAGTTGTACCCGCGCATTGGTTCCATTGAGCAGCGACTGGCCGCGCTGGAAGCCAAGAGCTAGGCAGGAAAGCTAGGGGCACCAGCACCGGCTCCATGGACGTTGAACAGTTATCCGCGTTATGCGGTGTTCTGGTGGTGCTGCTCGGTGTCTCGGAAGCCCTGCCCCTGACCAGGCGGGTCAAAGCCAACAGCTGGGGGCAGCTGGTGATCGCCGTGCTCAAGGCCGTGGCGGCCGAAGGCAAAAAGGGCCGGCGCTGAACTGTGGCGAACATCAAACTCCGCGATTTCTTCAAGCACTACCGCGGAGAGCCCCACCAGGCTGCAGCCATCGACATGCTCCAGTCGATGATGCCCGAATCGCTGTTGCGCTCCGACAGCGAGTGGGTGGAGTCGTTTCGTGCTGCACCACCGCCCAAGCCGCTGGACACACCCAACACCTGGGTAGGGGTGATGGACGCAGCCAAGCGAGCTGGTGCCCGCTATCCAGAGCTGGTGGCAGCGCAATGGGCGTTGGAAAGCGGCCACGGCAAGCACACCAGCGGCAAGAACAACTACTTCGGCCTAAAGGGCCCCGGCACCAAGACCCGCACGCAAGAGGTGATCAACGGCAAGACCGTGACGATCACCGACGAGTTCTTGGACTTTCGCGACCTCGACGAATGCGTCACCTACCTCGTGGATCGCTGGCACCGGAACTGGCGTGACCACACCGGTGTGAACAACGCACCCAACCGCGACGACGCCGCCCGCGCACTTACCAAAGAGGGCTACGCCACCGACCCGCAGTACGCGAGCAAGCTGATCCGCCTCATGAATGAGAAGGCGCCGATCACGGCGAAACCGGGCAACCCGCTCAAGGTGCCTTACTTCTCACAGCGAGATAGCGCACTGAGCGGGCAGGCCCAGCGCATGTGCTTTAGCTCGAGCTGCGCCATGCTCACCGCCTACTTACGCCCAGGCAGCCTCACTGGCCAAAACGCTGACGACCAATACCTGCAGCGAGTGATGCAGTACGGCGACACCACCGACGCCAACGCCCAGATCAAAGCCCTCGCCAGCTACGGCATCACGGCACGATTTGTGCAGAACGCCGACTGGGGTGACCTTGAACGTCAGATCAGTCGGGGTGTGCCCATCCCATGCGGGTTCCTGCATCACGGCACCTCAGCGGCTCCCTCGGGGGGCGGCCACTGGCTCACGGTGATTGGCCTGACGCCAACGGCAGCCATCGTCAATGACCCCTGGGGTGAGGCCGCAGTTGCACTGGGGACCTACATCGGGCCTCGTGGCGCGGGACTTGCCTACAGCCGTAAAAACTGGGGGCCTAGGTGGCTCGTCGAAGGCCCCCGCTCGGGGTGGGCCATCCTCGCTGAACCATGAAGGGCCTCAACATCTCCCGCCGCATTCAGCCCGGCCTCTGGGAAGTCACCCGCCGCGACACCGGCGTGCGTTTTTGGATGGCCGTGTCCAATGGCATCACCACCATCAGCTACGACGAGAACTATGTGCGGCTCTGGCTCAGCCGCGAGCAGGACGACCCACCCGCAGCGGCCTAGTTCTCTTTGGCCTCAGTCCCAAGCGACTGCAGCAGGTACTGATAAAACACCTCGGCCTGCCACTTCTGCTGGTGATAGCGGCAGTACCCCATGCCGCACACTTCCCAGCATTTGCCGTGGTCCGTATCGACTAGGCGGATGGTCGGCTGTGACACGGAAACTTAGCCCAGACCTTCTAGGTTGCAGCCATGGCCTGGGGTGAGTGGATGATCCCGGCGCCAGGGCCCGAGCACTTGCTGACCTTGGAACGGCAGCGGCGAGCGGTGGAGGCCTACAGCGCAGACCAAGCCAGGGAGATGCTGGTACGCCTCTGTGAGTTGACCATGCACCAGGACCTGATCATTCGCGGCGCTACGCGACGGATTGCAGAGCTGGAATGCCTTGAGGCGCTCCGTGAGCCACCAGTTTGCGGCGCAACGCCTTCTCCGCCTGCTGCATGATCTGCTGGGCACGTTGACGGCTCACGCCTAAGGCCTCGGCGATCTGGGTGTAGCTGTGCGGCTGGTAGTCATTCAGTCCGTAGCGCATCTCCGCCACCTGGCGCTGTAGGTCGGTGAGCTTCCCCAGCAGCACCGGCAGCATCGCCTCCACGTTGTCGATGGACTCGGTGTAGGGGGCTTCATGGATGGCCGTATCCGCCACCAGATCGAGGTAGGTGCTGCTGCTGCCATTGCTCTTGTCGTGGCGCACCTTGGAATCCAAGCTGATCGGGGTCTGGTAGTGGGCCAGGTAGCTGCGCAGGTAGTCCACGTTGGTCTTGCACTCTTTGGCCACCTGCTGCAGGGGTGGGGTGCGGCCATGGATGCGCTGCTCCTCTTTGATGTAGTCCATCGCCTTGCGAAGGGTGTCGATCCCACCTGAGGGAATCCGGATCACGCGGGATTGGTTGGTGATGGAGCGGGCAATGGCCTGGCGGATCCACCAGTAGGCATAGGTGGAGAACTTGTAGCCCCGCTCCGCGTCAAAGCCCTCAATCGCCGTAGCCAGGCCGCAAAGCCCTTCCTGCACCAGATCCTCAAAACCCATGGTGCCCTTCACCCGCGTGAAGCGCTGGGCGATATGCACCACCAAGCGGATGTTGCAGAGGTAAAAGCTGCGGTGGGCCCGCTGGCCCCGCTTGATCGCCGCCCTGTCCCGGCGGGTCAGCTCGGTTTTGTCCCGCACTGCCTGCCAGGCCTTGATGTGCCGGCTCAGCAGGATCTCCTGTTCGGCAGTCAGCAGCGGGTAGGCATGGGACTGGTTCAGCAGCCAGTCCACTGCGTCCAGATCTGTGCCCGTGGTGTACATGTCGCAGCGGTGAAAATGTTTGTAGAATTGGGGACTAGTTTTCTTTCGAGATCACTAGGCATTCCGCTGTGGTGGGCAGCGGTGAGGCTGCAGGCGCGAGAGCCGAGTCACCCACCACCCCTTTGCTGCCAGCGGATCAGTCATCCGCTGGATCGCAGTAGTCGAAGTAGTGGCCCTGAAGGCGCTGCACGATGTCATGGGCAGCCACGAGCTGCGTAAAGAACTGCTCGCTGACGTGGTAGCTGGTGCTGCGGTGCTGGCAGTCGTAGCACTCATGGCGCCGGCGTTTGGCGCGGCCCTCATAGGTGCCTTCTTGCATCACCAGGCGCATCCGGCCATGGCATTGGCTGCAGCGCTGTTCGCCCGCGTTCATCCCAGGCTGGCGCCGACGTGGGGCTGTCGGTTGTATCTGCCGGTCTGGGCGTAATCGCGCAGGGGTGCGGCACTCATGCGGTGGAAGACCATCTGCCCGATCCGCATTCCTGGCCAGAGGCCAACGGGGTGGAGCTGGCGGCTGTTGTGCAGTTCCATGGTGAGCTGGGAGCCGTTCCAGCCTGGGTCGCAGTAGCCGGCCATCAGGTGCTCCAGACCCTCGCGGGCCCGGCTGCTCTTGAGCATGAACTGCGCGGCCACTGTGCTGGGCAGGTGGAACACCTCGATGGTGGAGGCCAGGACAAACTGCCCCGGCTTGAGGGGATAGGGATGCTCCTGATCGAAGCCCGTCAGATCGAGTGGCACCAGCGCAGGGCTGCTGGCCGCCTCAATCAGCAGGTTGCTGGCCAGGCGGACATCCAACGAGGCCGGGTTGATCAGCTCGGGCAGGTAGCCCTCCACCATCCCGCCATCACAGAGGGATCGGATCTCAAAGTCGCAGAGGATCACGGCTGCGCCTCCTGGGCCTTGCGCTCCAGCACCCAGCTGGTGAAGGCCACCATCAGGGCTGCAGAGGTGTTGTTGAGGTTGGCGTTGGGGTAACTCTCACGCCACCACTGCGCCAGCAGGTCTTCAAGTGTCGGCTGCATCAGTGTGGAAGGCGTCGGTGTCGGCCAGGGCCGTGTAGGTGGATTTGAGGGGGTGACCGTTAGGCAGCTGATCGCGGCCACTGGCTTGGTAGGCCGCTTCCAAACGGTCTTGGCGGGCTTGCTGCTCGCGGGGGTCGCAGGGGCTGCTCATCAGAAAGGCATGGAATTGGTGGACTCAGCAACCTTGGGCTTCTGATCACTCACTGCCAGCAGCAGGTAGTCGTTCCCGGCCTTGCTGGTGCGGGGGCGCAGGTTGGCACGCAGCGGCACGCAGGTCTGGCCCTTGTCGTTGGTGGTGGGCTCTTGGCGCAGCGCCCAGTTGTAGAGCTTCTCGATCTCTTCTACCGGCACTTCCGAGCTGGCCCAATAGGCACCATCGGTCTTGCGGTCTTGGTTGCAGGTGAACCAGAGGGTAAAAGCGTCAGCAGCGAAATCAGCCATGGAATCAGTGGATAACAGGAAGGTCGAAGTAACGGCGCAGGCAGTCATGCACCGCGCCGCTGGGGGTCAGCTGGTGCTCTTCGGCGTGCTGCTGCAGCAGTTCCATCACGTCTGGCCAGAGATGGGCGCCGACCTTGATGGAGCGGGTGCTGCGGGCATACCGCCGGGGCTTGCGTTCGCTAGCGCTAGTCATTGCGCACACCAGAGGTGAGGTGTGGAGCGGTGGGCGTAAAAGGCAACCGAGCTGATGCGGATTCCTTGATCCTGCATTGCTGGCTTGCTGCAAATGCAGCGCCAAGACGCCTTGGCCAGAGAAAAAGTCGCGTACACCTGGGCCTCCTCCGGTGTTTGTACCCAGTGGATCGCTCCGGTTAGATCGGTGGCCATGTAGTGGCCGGCAGCGTTTTCAATCAACCAACGCTCGCGGTGCAGATACGGAGCGAGTGAGTAGGGCGAGATCGCTGTGGACTCGCTGGAGCAATATGCGGGTTGCGCATAAGTTTCCGTAGGCCGTGATGCGGGCATCGAATGCAGCTTCTGCATAAGCCTCGTGGACTGTTGCTTCAATCGATTCGATGGCACGGCGTATAGCCGTGTGAGCAGCGCGGATCTCTTCATCAGCTGACCTCGGCATGGAGCTGCTGCAGGAGGAAATCGCGGTGTGCGGCGGTCTTGATGTAGTCGGCGGCCTTCTTGTCGGCAGGCAGGCAGAAGTGGTCCTGGAAGGCACTCACCACCTGCTGGCGGCGCTCAGCGCTGACCTGCAGCACGGCCTCCACCAGCTGCTGCACCTCCTCGGGCTTGAGGCGCTCACCGCCGGGGGTGGGGTTGCCGGGCAGGCTCTTCTTGGCTGGGGCGACCTTGGTGGTAGCAGGCTTGCTAGCGCTAGTCGCTGGCGTCGCAGCGGCAGCCTCCTCGTCGCGCATCGGGTTCTCCACCTCCACCCGCGCCCACAGCTCGTAGCCCAGGCCAAAGGCAAAGGCGGCGGCGGTGCAGAGGCAGCGGCGGTGCGTGTCGGTCAGGGTGCGGGCCGTGATCCGCTCAAAGGGGATCGGATTGTTCCGGTGGTCCATGCACGCCTGCGGAAAGTCCGGCGTTTGCTGGTCCGCGTTTTGGAAGTAGCCCACCACGTAGCCCGTGCCATCGGGGGCTTTCCAGACGTGGCTGCCATCGGGGGCAAGGCTGAGCGTGAACTGCCAGCCGGGCGCATGGACATGCAGCAGGTGGGCGATCTTCGCCCAGTTCACATAGTCGGCGGCATAGCTGCCGGTCCCCTTGGTGGAGATGTCATCGGGCGTGATGACACCTCCCAGTTGCGGGAAGGAGTCAGTCATGGGTGCGGAGATCGGATGCCGCGGATCTGCGGCACGGCTCCACAGTAGACTAGGCGCCGCTAGTCGTCAACCTCTAGCGCCCACGTCGCTAGTGCCTCGTCTACCGGGTCGGCGTCGTTCATCGTGATCGCCTCCCATTCCTCCGGCGTCCACTGGTGCCAACCGCTCAGCACGTTGCGCAGCAGGTCCCGCTGGGCGCTGTTGAGCCCGGTGCAGTGCTGCTCCAGCTGACGCCAGGCCAGCGCGGGGCTCAGCTGCTTGCGCTTGGCCACCTCTTCAAAGCGGGCCTGTTGATCACGACTGAGGGCGGCCGCCTCCTCAGCCGTGAGCGGCTTTGGGGGCAGCGCCCACTCCGGAGCGTCCAGCTCACCGACAAAGTGGCCAAAGAACTCCATGGCCCCCCAGGGCTGGCCTTTGGCATCGGTGATCGGCTGGGAATCCTGCAGGCGATCCCGCAGCTGGCGGTCCACCACGCCGCTGTAATCGCCGGCCGCCACGCGGGCATTGGCCAGGGCCAGCTGAATGAAGGTCAAGGGGCTGGGTTGCTCGGTCTTGCCGTTCTGCAGCCGGTTGAAGCTGCTGTCGCGGATCGAGGGGAACTGAGCCTGCTCGCCCCACTGGTGCAGGGTGCTGTGGATCCAACCGTTGCGATGCAGCCACGCGGTCAAGGTGCGGCCAAAGCGGCGCCGGGCATCCAAGGGGGGATGCGTGTAGCGGTCATGATCCATGGCTTGGGAGTCGCTAGAAGGAAGCCTAGCACTAGGGAGCAGCAGTCATCCGGCTCGGCAACCGCAAGGCCACTGCCTCCACCGCCTTCTCCCGCACCAGCACCCGCTCCACGTGATCGGTGAACATCCGCCGCACCTGCGCCGGGTCCGTCTGCATTAGCTGCCAGTAGCGCTCATCCCCCAGAGCCTGGTGGATCTGTTCGGCACTCATCTCCAGGTCCACCCGCTCCCCCTGGGCTTCCAGCAAATGGGTCATGCGCTGGCGCTTGCGCTGGATCGCCTCTGTCAAGTCAGGGTCTTGCTTGTCGCTCAGTTCGCGGATCTCTCGCTGCAGCGTTTCGATCTGCTGCTGGTCCCCCTGCAGCCGCAGCTGGGCTCCCATCGCCACCATCTCCAACTCCTCACGGTTGGCCTTCAGCTCCGCCCAGATCGCCGCCGTCACCGTTGCCACCTTGATGCGGTTGGGGCGCGGACTAGGGCAAGTCAAGAAGGTGCAGCGCAAATACACCGGCCCTAGTCGCTTGTGGTGCTGGTAGCTCATCACGTGCTGGCAGTGGCTGCAGACCACCAGGCCGGTCAGCTCGCGGACGTAGTGCTCCCGCAGGCCGCTGCGGTGCCGGTTGCGCTGTTCGGCAAAAATGGCATGAATCTGCGCATGTTGCAGCTCGGTGATCAGCGCTGGGTGGCTGCGGGCATAGATCTCCTCGTAGACCCCGGCCGGTCGCCGCCGCCGCTTGAGCAGTCCCTCCGAGTCCCGGTAGCGCTCGTCATGGCCATAGACCCGATACCCCGCTAGCGAGGGGTTGAGCAACCAGCTCTTGCAGCCG
>CALJTZ010000272.1 GCA_937975655.1 uncultured Synechococcus sp.
GTCCAGTTCCTGCTGGGCAAAGTAGCCGATGTTCAGGCCCTTGCCCTCGGTCAGCGTGCCTGCCAGCAGGGGCATGGTGCGGGCGATGGTCTTGACCAGGGTCGATTTGCCCTGGCCGTTGGCGCCCAGGATGCCGATGCGATCCTCAGCGCCCAGCTCCTCGAGCACGTCCACGCGCCGGCCCGCCCGGGACAGGTTGGCCGCCCCATCCCGTTGGACCAGGATCCAATCCTCCGCCCCATCGGAGCCACTGCTGAAGCGGTTGCTGCCGGCACCACCCCAATGCTCATCGGCGCCGCCGCCACCGGTGAGCCAGTCGTTGCCCAGGCCCCCTTCCAGGTGGTCATCGCCATCGCCACCGATCAACTCATCGTTCCCGCTGCCGCCCACCAGGTTCAGCATGGTGGGAGTGGTCTCCGCGGGGGTGGTCTCGACACCCCAGATGGCCTGCAGGGCGGCGATGTCGTTGGCTGTGTAGGCCTGGGGCCAGCTGCTGCCGCTGGGGTTGCGATAGGCCATCACCGTGTCTTCTGGGAAGGCACTGCTGTAGGGGTCCGTACTCAGATACACATCGCCATCGGTGCTGTCAAAGGGGTGCTCCAGCCCAAGCACATGGCCGAGCTCGTGCAGGGCGGCGTAATTGCGGTAATCGAGATCGTCAGCGAGTGCTGGCGCATTCAGCATCACCTCCCAGTAGTTGCGAGTAGGCGTTTCGTTGGAGAGGGCAATCCCGAGGGTGAGGCCACCACCACCCACCTCAATTTCCTGGTCGAGGTAGAAGGCCAGGTCCGCCTGATCAGCACGGTCGATGAAGCGAAAGGAGATGGCGATCTCGCTGTCCAGCTGCTCCAGGCTGTCGCGCAGAAACGCCTCCAGCTCCGCCGGGATCGGCTGGGTCTGGATCGTTTGGCTGGCGTAGGCACCACCGCCCACCTGGGCGGGTGCTCCACTGCGGTGCAGGTAGATGTCCAGCACTCGATCGCCGGCGAGCAACGCCTGGCTGAAGCTGCTGAAATCGGGAGACACCAACAACTCGGGGGCCAGGGCGTTGCCGAGCGCAGCGCTGAATGGGCCCGAATGGCCCAAAAGCGCGGCGGAATCACCCGTGGCGAGCAGGCAGGAGTAACACATCCCAAATCACTCCCAAAGGCCTGGCCACCGTCAAGCTATCGGAGACAGGCGACAGTGGGCTGGCCTCAGATCCAGGGATCGTCGTCGGGATCCTGGGGCCGCCGGCGTGTCTCGCGGGAGTCGCGTGGATCGGGCAAGTCGCGGTCGTCGTCGGAATCCCAGCGCTCTCGGGGCGGTTCGGGTTCCTCCAGCCAGCCCTCGAGCCGCTCCTCAAAGCGATCGCCCGCCTGCTGGAACTGATCGCGCAGACGCGAGGTTTCCTCCTGCATCTGGTCGCGCCAGCGGCGCGAGCGGCGCAGGAACTCCTGGCGCACGCTGGCCTTGGCCAGGGGCAGATCGTCGAGGCCGGTGAGGCCGGTGAGCACCTGGCCGGGTTGCTGATCGAGGATCCTGTCCGGGCTCAGGCGCCAACGGCTGCTGCCGGGCAGGCGCGGGTCGCTGCGGGACACCAGATAGTGCAGGATCCGGCCACTGCTGAGTTCCACGGCGGCATCGGCCACGCTGCCGATGACCTCACCTTGGCGCCCCACCAGGGCTGCATCGATCAACGTGGGCAGACGCTCCACGGTGGTGAGATCCGTGGCCGCTCCCTCCCCCTGCACATAGAGCTCCAGTTCCGCCAGGCCGCGCAGTTGGTTGAGGCGCCAGGCCTCGCGGCGATCGCCAAAAGCAGAGGGCTTGCTGATCCAGCCCAACAGCCGATGCACTGGGGGGTGCATCCAGGCCACGGCACCGGCGCCATGGTCGAGGCCCTGCTCACAGCGCACCCGGCGGCGCAGGAGATCACTCAGCAGCAACTGCTCCGGCAAAGCCAAGGATTCCGCGCGCCTCAGCTACGAATCTGCACGGGCATCACCAGGTAGGTGAAGCGCCCATCATCGACCGGCGTGAGCACGGCCGGGGTGGTGGGACCATTGCAGCGCAGCACCACCTGGTCGCCGCCGATCGCCTTGAGGCCATCGAGCAGGTAACGCACGTTGAAGGCGATCTGGATCGCGTCGCCGCTCACCTCGGCGGCCAGGGCTTCCGAGCCACTGCCCACATCCTGGGCGTCGGCGCTGATGGCCAGCTGGCCAGCCGCAGGGTTACTGGTGATCTTCACCACGTTGTTGTGCTGATCGGCCAGCACCGCCACCCGTTCCAGGGCACTGATGAAGGCCTTGCGGTCGAGCTTCAAGCTGCGGGCGAAGCTCTCGGGAATCAGCTGGCGATAGTTGGGGTAGGCGCCATCGAGGCTGCGGCTGGTGAGTACTTGATCGGCCCAGTGGAACACCACCTGGCCGCGGTCGCAGAACAAACTCACCGGATCAATACCCGAGCG
>CALJTZ010000273.1 GCA_937975655.1 uncultured Synechococcus sp.
CACACAACACACCGTCATGAGACAACACACAGTGACAACACAGTGACCACACAGTGACCACACAGTGACCACACACACAACACACCGTCATGAGACGACACACAGTGACAGCACAGTGACAACACACAATGAACACACACAGTCATGAGGTGGTCGCCTTTGACATCGACGTGGTCGGCGGACTGAACCTCAAAAAGCAGTTTGGCGACCAGGCTTTGGCGCTGTTTGTGGCTCCGCCGAGCCTCGAGGTGCTCGAACAGCGGCTGCGCGGGCGCGGAACCGAGTCCGAGGACCAAATCGCCCAGCGGCTCGCCAAAGCCGAGTGGGAACTCGCACAGGCTCCGGGATTTGACCGCGTGGTCGTCAACGACGAGCTCGACCGCGCTGAGGCCGAAGCCCTGGGTGCGATTTTAGCCTTTGCCCCGACGTGCGCATAGGCCTGCTTTTTGGCACCTTTAACCCGGTGCACCTCAGCCACTTGCTGGTCGCGGAACGCCTTCAAAAGCACGCCCACCTCGAAGAGGTCTGGCTGGTGCTCACGCCCCACACCCCCAGCTTCACGCCCCTCACAGCGATGGTGAGTCGCCATGAACGCCGCAATGCCGCCAGTGGCCTGAGCGGGTGCAAAACCTTCGCCTACGGCCAGGCGATTCAGGCACGGCGGGAGGCCCGTGCGGCAGGGGCCAACGAGGCCCTGCTGCTCAGCACCAGTGGCGAACTCTGCTGCGGCGCCAGCGCCAACCTGCTGGTACGCCGCGCCGACCAATGGCTGACGCCGCCCCTCTCCAGCGGTTGCCTGCCAGGGGTGATGCGGCAGCGCGCTCTGGAGCTGGGCCTGGTGCGAGAACAGCGGCTCGAGCCTGAGCCCAAGGCCGGAGACCAGTGGCTGCTGATCAACAGCCTGAGCTGCCGGCCCATCCAACAGCTCGACGCGGTGCCCCTGGAGATCTGCACTGACCCCGCCGGCTTCTGGCGTCAGCTGCTCTGAGCCAAACCAGGCAGGCCCGGGTGTCCCTGGGGGACACGCCGGAAACCGCCTGATGCTCAAACGCTGAGGAAACGATCCACCACGTCCTTGCTGAGCTCTCCGGTGGGGCCACTGGCCACCACGCCACCCTTCTGCATCGCGTAGTACCAGTCGGCCTGGCGCACGAAATGAAGGTGCTGCTCCACCAGCAACACGCTGATGCCGGTGGTCTCGATGATGCGGCGCACCGCCCGCTCGATGTCGAGCACCACGGAGGGCTGAATGCCCTCCGTGGGTTCATCCAGGAGTAGCAACTTGGGCTTGCCCAGCAGGGCACGGGCAATGGCCAACTGCTGCTGCTGACCGCCCGAGAGATCGCCGCCCCGGCGATTGAGGAACTTCTCCAGGATCGGAAAGAGCTCGAACACCACCGGGTCGATGTGGCGATTCCTGGCCAAGCCACCGGGCAGGGCCTCCATGCCCAGCATCAGGTTCTCGCGCACCGTGAGCTGGGGGATGATCTCCCGCCCCTGGGGCACATAGCCGATGCCACACCGGGCCCGCTGGTGCGGCGCCATGGCGGACAGCTCCCGATCCTGCAGCTGCACCGATCCAGTGCGCTGCCGCAACAGACCGATCACAGTCTTGAGCAGGGTGGTCTTGCCCACGCCATTGCGCCCGATCAGACACACCATCTGGCCGGGACGCACGCTCATGTCGACGTCGCGCAGGATGTGGCTCTCGCCGTAATAGACGTTCAGCCCACGCACTTCAAGCAGGTTGCTGGTCATGCGGCCTCCTGGGTTTCGCTGCCGAGATACACCTCGATCACCCGCGGATCGTTCTGCACCTGATCCATCGAGCCCTCGCAGAGCACATGGCCTTCATGCAACACCGTCACCGGCGACTGCAGATCGCGGATGAAGTCCATGTCGTGTTCGATCACCAACACCGTGTGATCGCCGGCCAGTTGGCACAGCAACTCCCCCGTACGAGCTGTTTCCTCGTCGGTGAGACCTGCCACCGGTTCATCCACCAGCAGCAATTCGGGATCCTGGGCCACGAGCATGGCGATCTCAAGCCACTGCTTCTGGCCGTGGGACAACCCTCCGGCCGGTTGGTTGGCATGGCTCTCCAGACCCACCACCCCGAGCAGGTGCTGCACGCGGTCGCGTTGATCAGAACTAAGGGAACCAAAGAGCAGAGCCGCCGGTCCGTGGGGACCACGCACCGCCAACTCCAGATTCCGGCGGGGAGTGAGGTTCTGATACACCCGGGGGGTCTGGAACTTGCGGCCGATGCCGAGCCGCGAGATGCGGTGCTCGCTCTGGCCCACGAGGGAGGCGCCGCGGAACAACACATCTCCCTTGGTGGGACGCACCTTGCCGGTGATCACATCGAGGAAGGTGGTCTTACCGGCGCCATTGGGACCGATCACCGCCCGCAGCTCACCGGGGGCCAGCTGCAGGTTGAGGTCGTTGAGGGCGAGGAAGCCGTCAAAGCTGACGGTGACCCCCCGCAGTTCAAGCAGATTCATCGCTGGTTGGGCTGTCGTCATGAGGCACCACCGCGGGGTGTGGTGTCGATATCGCTGTGCTCGGCCTGCACCTCGGGATCAAGATCCAGCGACGGATAGGTGGCGGCCTTAGGCGGCACGCCCACCATGGCGATCAGGCGCCCAGGGCCACCCTGGCGCCACCAGCCCACAAGGCCATCGGGCAAGGCCGTGACCACCAGCAGGAACAGGCCACCCTGGATGAACAGCCAGGTTTCCGGCAACTGTTCACTGACGAGAGACTTGGCGTAGTTGATCAAGACGGCTCCGAGCACCGCCCCGATCAGGGTGCCGCGGCCACCCACCGCCACCCAGATCACCATCTCGATCGAGAAGGGCACCGCCATGTACTGGGGCGACACAATGCCGGACTGCACCGTGTACAGGGCACCGCTGATGCCGGCCAAGGCTCCTGCAACAGCGAACACCACCGTCTTGTAGGCCGTGGGGTTGTAACCGGTGAAGCGCAGCCGCGGCTCGTCGTCGCGAATGGCCACCAGCGCATCACCGAAACGACCGCGGGTGAGCCAACGGCAGAGGAACCAGGCCGCGATCACCAGCACCACCGTGAGCCAGAACAGGTGACGCTGCATGGCATCACTGCCCACCAGCAGACCGAACAGGCGGGCTGTATCGGTCTTGAGGCCGTTGGTGCCGTTGATCAACTTCTGCTGGCCATTGAAGAAGTTGAAGAACACCAGCAGGGCCGCCTGGGTGAGGATCGAGAAGTAAACCCCCTTGATGCGGTTGCGAAACACCAGGTAGCCGAGCACGCCGGCCACCAGGGCTGGGATCACCCAGATGGCGAAGAAGGTGAACAGCGGTGATGTGAAGGGCTGCCAGAAGGCCGGCAGGCTCTTCACCCCGTAGAGCGAGAAGAACTCCGGCAACTGACCCGGCTCCAGGGAACTCAGCTGCAGATACATCCCCAGGGCATAGGCGCCCAGGGCAAAGAAAATGCCCTGGCCGAGGCTGAGCATGCCGGTGTAGCCCCAGATCAAGTCGATGCCGAGGGCCACGATGCCCAGAGACAGGAACCGACCCAGCAAGTTCAGGCGAAAGGGCGGCAATACCGCCGGCAGCACCAGGGCCACCACCACGATCACCACCCAGGGCAGGGCGCGCCGCAGGTTGCGGGAGGAGAGCAGATCCGCCATGGCTCAGGCCTCCACCATGCGGCCCTTCTGCGGGAACAGACCGGCTGGCCTGATCTGCAGAAACACCACAATCACAGCGAACACCAGCACCTTCGCCATCGAGGTTGTGGCGAAGAAGGTGATCAACTCATTCAAACCAGCAGGCATGGCCGGCCACACCAACAACAGGGATCCGGAACCCACGATGTAGCTGAGCACGCCGATACCCAGGGCCGCCAACACGGTGCCGGCGAGCTTGCCCACGCCGCCCAGCACCACCACCATGAAGCAATCCACGATGTAATTCCCCCCCAGGTTCGGACCCACGGAACCGAGCAGGGTCACGGCCACACCCGCCACACCGGCGAGGCCCGAACCGATCAGGAAGGTGAGCGCATCCACCTTTTCCGTGGGAATGCCAAGGCAATCGCTCATGGGCCGGTTCTGGGTCACGGCACGAATGCGCATCCCCCAGACACTCTTTTGCAGGAACCAGCCCACAGCCACGAGCGCCACCACGGTGAGCGCGATGATGAACAGGCGCGCCGCCGGCATGTTCACCGCACCCACATCAATGGATCCCCGCAGCCACACCGGGGCCGTCACATCGATGTTGCGCGCACTGAACCAGGGCTGATCCAATACCCGCTGACCCCCCAGCAGCGAGGCCACCACGATGCCGATCAGGCCGCTCACGATCCAGCTACCCGTGCCCAGCAGCGGTGTCCAGCGCTGCTGCCACCATTGCTTCGGGGTGAGGCGTGGCACCAGCAAACCGCCTACCACCGCCAGCAGCAGACCAATGGCGAAAGCACTGGACACCGAGCGCACAAACTGCTGCAGGATGAGGCTCACACCCCAGGTCGCCAACAGGGTTTCCAAGGGCCGGCCGTAGAGCCGCCGAATCACAGTTTTTTCGAGCAGCAACCCCACCAGGCCACTCACGGCAAAGGCCAGGGGAATCGCCACCAGGATGTACACCGGGAACAGAGCTTCCGGCAGCACAGCCTTGAAAATGTTCTGCACCACAAAGGTGGTGTAGGCGCCGAGCATCATCAACTCGCCATGGGCCATGTTGATGACACCCATCAGACCAAACACCACAGCCAGGCCCAGTGCCGCGAGCACCAGAACCGAGCCGATGGCCAGGCCATTGAAGAGTGTGTCGTAGAGAAGATCCATCGCGACCCGCAGGGATCAGGCAAAGAGGAAGAAAAAGATCAAACAGCAGGAATAAAAAGAGGGGAGATTTCTCTCCCCCCAGTAATCCTGCAATGGTGTGAGATGGCGCCGGCCTTGGGCCGGCTCCTGCCGGATCACATCTTGTACTTGCCGGCGTCAGGGCGGTTCTGGGTCCAGTCACAGGTGTAGCCCTTGGTTTCGGGCACGTACTGGTTCCAGGCCACAGGCTTCACGAAGCCCTTGTTCTCGAGGATCTTGAACATGCCGTCCTTCTGCACCTCACCGATCAGCACGAGCTTCTCGACGTGGTGGTTGGGCTGCACGGTCACCTTGCCTTCGGGAGCATCGAAGCTCACGCCAACCAGGGCCTCACGCACCTTGTTGTCGTCCACGCTGTTGGCCTTCTCGGCAGCAGCGGCCCACAGGTACACCATCATGTAAGCGGCTTCGGCGGGGTCATTGGTGACCCGCTTGTCGCCGTACTTGGCCTTGAAGTCTGCGGTGAACTTCTTGGAAGCCGGGGTATCGAGGCTCTGGAAATAGTTCCAGGCGGCGTAGGTGCCCTCGAGGTACTCAGGACCAATGGCGGCGATCTCCTCTTCGGCGATCGAGAAGCTCATGATCGAGTAGCCGTTGGCCGGGGTGATGCCGGCGGCCTTCATCTGCTTGAAGAAGGCAACGTTGCTGTCACCGTTGAGGGTGTTCACGATCACACCGCCGTTGGGCAATGCCTGCTTGATCTTGGCAATGATCGGAGCCACTTCGGTGTTACCGAGGGGCAGGTAGTCCTCACCCACAACCTTGCCACCAGAAGCCTTGAGCTGCTCCTTCATGATGGTGTTGGCGGTACGCGGATACACGTAGTCCGAACCCACCAGGAAGAAGTCCTTGCCCTTGTTCTTGAGCAGCCAGTCCACGGCAGGCTCAGCCTGCTGGTTGGGAGCAGCACCGCTATAGAAGATGTTCTTGGAACACTCCTGACCTTCGTACTGAATCGGGTAGAAGAGGAAGTGATCCTTGGCTTCGAACACCGGCAGCATGGCCTTGCGGCTGGCGGAGGTCCAACCGCCGAACACCACAGACACCTGATCCTGATCGATCAGCTTCTTGGCCTTTTCAGCGAAGGTGGGCCAATCGGAAGCACCGTCTTCCTCAACGGGAACAATCTTCAGCTTCTTGCCGTCGATTTTCACGCCACCTTTGGCGTTGATCTCATCGATGGCCATCAGCTCGGCTTCGGCCACCGTGTTCTCGGAGATGGCCATGGTGCCGGAGCGGGAGTGAAGGATGCCCACCTTCACTTCGCCATCAAAATCTCCAGATGCCTTGTCGCCGCCGCCGCAGGCAACGAGGGACAGGGAGGTGGCGAGAGCAGTAGCCCCGCCCAGCAGCCGCAGCGAGGTCTTCCGCATCGAGGGAGACGTCATGGGTTCTAAAAGCACGAAATGAGCACCCGCCGATCAGCGGTAAGGCGGACCGTATCGAGCCACCCAGGCGCAACTTGGTAGCAAAACGAACAGTTTGAGGAACCCAAGAAAGAGGCAGCCCCGCCAGATATGTCCCGGTTCGGCGCAGGCCACACCCGCTGTGCGCACCGTTACCAAAGGCCAACTATTTTGGTATCTGTTGCAACAAAAAGGCCTCCACGGCGTCCAGGCCCTCGCCCGTGTGCAGGTTGGTGAAACACCAGGGGCGACCCGGCCGCATGCGCTCGGTATCCGCCTGCATCACCTCCAGACTCGCCCCCACCATCGGAGCCAGGTCGATCTTGTTGATCACCAGCAGGTCGGAGCGGGTGATGCCAGGCCCGCCCTTGCGGGGAATCTTGTCGCCGGCGGCCACATCAATCACATAGATGGTGAGATCGCTCAACTCGGGGCTGAATGTGGCAGCCAAGTTGTCACCGCCGCTCTCAATGAACACCACATCGGCATCGGGGAAGTCGACCAACATGCGGTCAATCGCTTCAAGGTTGATGGACGCATCTTCGCGAATGGCCGTGTGCGGGCACCCACCCGTTTCCACACCCATGATGCGCTCTGCGGGCAATGCGCCGCTGATGGTGAGCAAGC
>CALJTZ010000274.1 GCA_937975655.1 uncultured Synechococcus sp.
GGCGGCGGCGGTGCAGGAACTTCTGGTTCTCCATATCCCGCACAAGCATCAGGCGGTGGCGGCTCCGGCATAGTCATTCTTTCTTATTCCGTAGCATCACAAACAGTCTTTACATTTAAATCATCTACTACATGGGTATGCCCTACAGGTGTGACTAGCGTTGATTATTTATGTATAGCAGGTGGCGGTGGTGCAGGTGGCAATGGCGGTGGAGGTGGTGGTGCTGGTGGTTTTAGAACTGGAACATCTTTATCTGTAACGGCTGGCACAGAATATACGGTTACTGTTGGCTCTGGTGGAGCTGGTAGCGCAACACTATCTGGAACTTCTGGAGGAAATTCAGTATTTAGCACTATAACTTCTGCTGGTGGAGGTGGTGGAGGATATGCAACAGGTCCTGCTGCTGCTGGCGTTTCTGGTGGATCAGGAGGCGGCGGAGGTGGTGTATCTGGTGGCGTTTCACAACCGGGAGGCTCTGGTAATACTCCATCAACTACTCCATCACAAGGTAGTTCTGGTGGAAGTTCTAACGGAAGCGGTCCATTTTACGGTTCTGGCGGCGGTGGTGGTGCGTCTGCTGTTGGTTCCAATGGATCATCTTCTAATGGTGGAAATGGTGGTAACGGAACAGCTTCATCGCTCTCAGGAAGTTCAGTAACCTACAGTGGCGGTGGCGGTGGTGGACAGGGTGATTTCGTCGAAGTCTGAGCTGCTCCTGGCCTCAGCATCCACACTGATCGTGCCGCCCTTGCCGGCAGTGATCTGCAGAAGGGCATCGGGGTCGGCTGTGAACAGGGAGGGATCCCAGTCGGAGTCTTGATGCACGCCCACACCCAGGGCATGGGCCTGAGCGAGCACTTCATCGGTGTAGGCATCGCCCTGGCTGAGGCCCAAGGCCACAGCCTCGGCCTCAGCCTCGGCACTCAAGTCGATCCGGCCACCCACCGTGATCGCCTGGCTGAGCTCAACGGCCTGAGCCTTGGACACAGCACGCGAACGCTGACCAGGCACCAGATCAGCCAGGCCATCCTCGTCGAGCTCGAACAGGTTCAGATCGTCGGCCATCGCCATGCCGCGATAGGTATGCGCTGAACCTAGGCGGTTTGCCTACTCACAACAAGAGCAACTCGTTCCCTATGGACGTACAGAAGAGCAATACATCGCTCGGCAGGAGAATGCCAGTGGTTGGTGCACTGAAAGACAACAGCTACCGGGCAGAAGCCTTGATACAAGGCAGTTCTCAGCCAGCGTACCGCTATCGAGAAGACGGTAGATACACCAAGCGTGAGGCCAGAACCCGTCTAGCCCTGTATTGCCGAACGCCAAGACGTATCGCGCTCGTATTGCCGGCGCATCCGCTCAAAAGGGCTGGCAAGGCTGCATCGCGGTGCCAGCCCATGCGCTGCCGTATTGACGACCAAATCCCCAGGATTTACTGGATTAGGATCTCTTATCATTGACACCTGATCCGGCAAGGCAAAACCGGGTTTCAGCATCAAAACGTTCAAGGGCAATACAGCGGCGATCACAAGCGCAGAGCATGTATTGCTGTTTGAAACCCCTATGGGAGCTGCTATCTGGAGGGTACAGAGGCGTTGAGCCAGGGCTGATGCAGGCAGACGTCTATACAGCTGAGCGCCTGAGAACCCTTGGCAGCACTGCGCTTTCGGGATGGACGGCTGTGTTTTTGCGCTGCTAGGTTCCTGTTAGCAAAAGGCCCCAGTCCCCCCTGCTCCGGTTTTGGTCGATGGCTAACACCACTATCGCCACCAACAGCACGGTGCTCATCGGAGGCACCGGTGCAGAGGCCTTTGGCCTTGGGCCGGGCGCCACCTACGTGTACGGCGGGGGCGGGAACGACACCTTCCAGGGCAGCACCAGCTACACCGCCCTCTACAGCGGTGCCATCAGCGACTACGCCTTTAGCTCCGCGATTGGGGACGACGCCAGTCGGATTCTGTTTGTTCAAGATCTCCGCATCGGCAGCGCCGACGGGGTGGACCGCTATGTGGGCAACGGGGCCTTGGGCTTTGGCTTCAACCCCACTGCCACGGCGGGAAACCAGACCATCGACCTGCGCTCAGCCGCAGATCTGCTCGCTGCCCTACCCGCCAACCCCAACCAGCTGCCGATTGCCTTCACCGACAGCATTCAGCTGAGTGAAGACACGGCACTGCGGTTCAATGCGGTTCAGAACGACCAGGATCCCGAAAGCGATCCGCTCCGAGCTGTCGGCGTTTTCAATCCTGCAGGCAACCTAGGCCTGGCCAGCCTGGATGTGGAAGGCCAGATCACGTACAGCGCGATTGGCAAGTTTGATTCCCTGGCCGCTGGCGAAACCGCCATCGAGAGCTTCAACTATGTGGTGAGCGATAGCCGCGCCGGTTCCGATGAGGGCCGAGTGGATGTAACGATCACCGGCGTGAACGACGCACCGATCGCTCGGCCAGACCAAATCGCTCTGACCCAGAACCAGGCGCGCACGTTTAATCCGCTAACCAATGACAGCGACCCCGATCATGCTGACGCGATCAAAATCGTGTCTGTGTCGGGGCAGCCCAGCAACCAGGGCCTCGTTACCATCGGGCAAGACGGACAAACCCTCACATACACAGCGGCCAACCGTTTCAATACCCTGCCTTCCGGCCAAACCACCACCGAAACCTTCACCTACACGGTGGAGGACAAGCTCGGGCTGTCGTCCCAGGCGCAGGTGAATGTCACGATCACCGGTGAAAATGACAAGCCGGTGGTCGTTAACGACACCATCACTCTCAGCGAGGATCAAGCACTCAGCTTTAATCCTTCCGCCAACGACACAGATCCCGATCAAGGCGAATCGGTACGCACCAGCGCAGTTACGCAGACAAGCTCCAGCAGTGGCGACGCGACGGTAAACCAGGCCGGAGAGGTAACCTATTCAGCCATCGGCAACTTTGACTCCCTACCTCAAGGGGCCATAGCCAAAGAAAGCATCACCTACACGGCAGTCGATGGCCGTGGCGGCAGCAGCACAGGCACAGTTGATGTCACCATCACCGGCGTTAACGATGCGCCTGTAGCCGTCGATGATGGCATCATTGTTAGCGAAGACGCGACGTTCACATTCAACCCATCCGGGAATGATCCCGATGTGGATGCGGGCGACCGTGTTGGCAACGTAACGGTTACCAATCCAGCAGGCAACAAAGGCGTTGCGACCCTGATCAATGGCCAGGTTCAGTACAATCCCAATGGCTCCTTCGAAGATCTGCCCGTTGGGGCCACAGCCACAGAAAGCTTTACCTACGAGGTAGCAGATAGCCTTGGCGCCAAAGATCAAGGCCTAGTTAGCGTCACCATCAAAGGCGTCAATGATGCCCCGGTGGCCTATGCCGACACCGTATCAGTGTCGGAAAATGGTTCGATTCAGATCAATCCCGAACGCAACGATACAGACGTTGACCGCGGCGATATCCTACGCGTCACGGAAGTAACAAATCCCGAGACGAACAAAGGGCAGGTCACATTTGAAGCTGGCCGCGTTGTTTACAATGCCACTGGTCGCTTTGACACTCTGCCTGAAGGGGCAAGCGCTAGCGAGAGCTTCAGTTATAAGGTGAGCGATGGCAACGGAGGTGTTGCCACGTCTCAGGTATCCGTTGCGATCACAGGCGTTAACGATGCACCGGAAAGCAACCCCGATAGCTATGCGGTGAGCGAGGGGGGCAGCATCAGTGTCAACCCAGCATCGAACGACACGGATGTTGACCGAGACGATACCAGAACAGTCACGCAAGTAGCAGGACGCTCTGGGGCCAGAGGGTCCGTGAGCGTTGATGCCAGCGGCAATGTTGCATACAGTGCCCAAGATGGGTTCGATTCTCTAGCAAGAGGAGAAACCACCGCCGAAACGTTTGATTACACCGTTTCCGACAAGCTTGGGGCCACCGATCAAGGGCAAGCCACGGTGACGGTAACAGGTGTCAACGATGCCCCCGTTGCCTCCGACGACCATATTGTGCTCTCAGAAGAGCAGATTCTGGAGGCCGCGGATGGCTTGATGCTGGCCAACGACCGCGATGTGGATCGTGGCGATGTCCTCAAGGTGTCTGGCATCACTGCCGATGCCAGCAATCGCGGAGCCCTCTCCTACACCTCAGCCACTGGACGTGTCGTTTACAATCCAGTTGGCAAGTTTGACGACCTTGCTGAAGGACAAAGCAAAGACATTAACTTCAGCTACACCGTTGCAGACAAAGATGGAGCCACCCATCAAGCCCAAGTCAAAGTAACCGTTACGGGCGTCAACGACGCACCCATTGCCGTTAACGATCGCGGCACGATCACCCAGGGAGGCAGCTACACCTTCAACCCCAGCTCGAACGACACGGATGTTGACTTCGGTGATACACGCCGGGTCACATCAGTTAGCAATCCAACTGGCAATCGCGGCACCGCCAGCCTGAACCCGATCAACGGCGAAGTGTCCTACGCCAGTGGCACTGGCTTTAATTATCTTGCCGAGGGAGAACAAGCCAACGAAACCTATTCCTATACGGTGTCCGATCGCTTCGGTGGCAGTGATCGAGGTGATGTCACCATCACCATCACCGGCAAGAATGATGCACCTGAAGCTGTCAACGATGTTCTCACCCTCAACGAGAATCAAGGCATCCGCTTTAACCCCGCCACGAACGACCGTGATATCGACAACGGCGACGAACTCCATGTGTCATCTGCGCAGCTAGGAGCAGGCGCGAAGGGAACCATCGAGATCGGCCAGGATGGGTCCATTTACTACAATGCTGCTGGCAAGTTTGATGCCTTGCCCCAGGGCAGTAGCGCAACAGATACCATCACGTATACCGTGAGCGACAAGCTCGGCCTGCAAAGTACGGGACGTGTTGATGTGGCGGTAACGGGCGTCAACGACGCACCGATATCAGCACGGGATAACTTTGTTGTTACCGAGGATGAACTAAAAACCAGTTTGAGCAGCCTGCTGCTGACGAACGATACGGACATTGACCAAGGAGATCGCCTTGCAGTGTCTTCGTTTGATCGTGGGAGCGTTGCTGATGGTGTGCTGAGCTTGGTTGATGGAGAACTCAGCTTTAATGCTGCTGGAACCTATGACAGCCTGTACAAAGGGCAGCTAGCCTCAGCCAGCTTCAGCTACATCGCCAAGGATCTATTCGGAGCCAATACAGACCGAGCTACTGTTGATGTGACGATCATGGGGGCCAATGATGCCCCTGTCCTGAAGGCTTTCGCTCCACTGGCCACCACAGAGGGTGACAATACTGTATCCATTGGCATTGGGGCTGTAGCCAGCGATGTAGATACCGGTGATATTGTTCGCTTTGATGAACTACCAGGGAAAGCGGCCTGGATTGCCGGCAGCAATGGCGGTCGGTTTACGGTAGACAACCAAGGCCAGCAGATTTCGTTCACTCCTGGCAAAGAATTTGAGTTTCTAGGGGCCGGGCAAACGCTCACAAGCGCCTACAGCTTTACAGCCAAAGATCTTTATGGAGCGGTGGTTCCCGGCCTGCTCAACGTGGTGGTGACAGGCGTCAACGACGCCCCAGAACTCAAGGGATCCAGCCCCTTTGTGTATCGCATCAGCGAAGATTTCACATCCACGAGCCTAGACCTCGTGAGAGATGGCAAGGTGTTTGACGTGGATCGCAGCGATAAGCTCACGCTGAAATCAATTACCTCAAATGGCCTCAGCACCGATGTTGCCGACCTCCAATCTGCACTCAATAACACCGGGATTGCCTTGACCCGCACTGCTGGACTAGAGGCCGGCGTAATCACCGCAGACACCACAAAGAATTTCACAAGGGGAGGCGTTACTTACAACGAATACGACAAGCTTGACGAAGGAGAATCTGCCTTTGAAAAGATCAACTTTGAGTATCAGGATAGCAGCGGAGCCACTGTGATTGCTCCAGTAACACTGGAGATTCAAGGCCGCAATGATGCCCCGATTCGCCAAGACAGCAAAACCAGCACAGATTTAGGTTCGCAACCGCTCACCACCGCCACCCGCATCACCCAAGCGCAACTCTTGGGTACTGAAGATTGGTTAGGCAATCGCAATCTGACTTCTTCTTTTTATGACGTGGATGGCGACACGTTATCAGCAAAAGATCTGAAAGTAGTCTCTGGCGGCGGCACCATCACGGCAGTTGCTGGTACACCGGGCGCATGGGACTACATGCCCGGCAGCTCAGGTGATGTGGTCCTGTCCTTCACGGTGACCGATGGCACAGCCAATCTGAACTCCAACGCCAATCTTGTAGTTAAAGAACCCTTCTTGGCCGATGTGGACGCAGGCTATAAAATGGTACAAACCAACGGAAGCTGGGCTGTACAAAAGTTCGGCGAGGCCACTGGCAGCAACGGCGCCTTGATCGATGTCAAGGAAGGCCCTGCCCTTCAGCTCAACGATGGCCGAGGCAACAACTTTATTAATTCCTATTTACCAGAAGGCTATCAGGCCGTTGGCTTTGATGCCGACTACGTCGACGACAAATGGCAATTTGATTTGATCTTGCGTGGTGACGATCCGGTTACCGGGGATAGTGTGTATCGCGTGCAGCGCTTTGAAGATACTGGGGCCGCCCTGCGCAACACCAGCCAGATCAGCGCTGTGGACGTGGTGATGCTCGAGACCGAGCTCCATGTGGACTATTCTGATACAAACAACTGGCGCCAGGTCGACATCAATGGCGATGGCCTCATGGGCCTGGATCTCGAGGGCTCAACCCTGGCAAGTTCAGGTGTCAACAAGGTGATTGATGCCGGTTCTGGCTTGATGCTCTTTGAAGGAACAAGCACCAAAGATCCTGCTTCGCTGGAGAATAGCCGTCTGCTCACCAGCGCTGATGGCACCAACGTCTTTACCCTGGAAGGCTACAAAGCAGCGGCGATCACAACGGATGGGGCGATGACCCAGGTGTTGTTCATGGGAGGGACCGCAGCCAGCACCTCCTTTGTGGCTCAATCCTTCAATGAGGAAGGACGTGCCCTAGGCAGTAGCCAGATTGTGGAGAGCCAAACCTTTAACGCCGCTCAACAGATGGGAGTGGCCGCCACAAATGAGCAAATCAAGGTGGAACAGGCTGCAGATCCCAATTTCACAAGCTCTGTGCCCGATACAAATTCAGGCCAACTTCCAGAAGTTTCTCCTTAGATCGGCTCAATCACCGGCAAGAGCAACTGCCGCGACACATCGCACAGCCATGCTTCTTGTTCAACGCTGAGTTCGCGACTGGAGAGGGTATGGCCCCAGGCGTCCACTGCCACGATGCCTTTGAGAACACTGGCCTGAATCGGCCGTAGCTCCGGCCGCTCACGGGAGATCACCTGCATCAGAATCTCCGGATTTTCTGGCAAGGGCTCTGTGCTGAGCTCCGTGATCAAGGATTCACCATCACCCAGATTCCAGCAGAGCACTCGCAGCTGCCACATCACCTGATAACGAAGCTCGCTTGCGTTGTTCTGCACTTAGCTAATGGTGATGTCTTCCGCCCCCAGATTGGCACCTTCGCCATTCTCGCTGAGCACGGCTACGGTGCGGCTGCCCTGGCTCCAATCGCCATTGGCATCAAACAACAGCTGGCCCGTATCCGTGGCATAGGCCAGGCGGCTGCTGCTCACCGTACCCATGGCTTGGATATTGCCCATGGTGTCCACAATCACAGCCTGCTCCAGATTGCCCGTTCCGTTCACAACATCAGCTGCCGACACAAAGTGCACTGCCGCACCTTTGGTAAGCCCCGTGAGGCTGCTGCTCAGGGCAATGGTGTCGCCTTCGGAGCCATTGAAATCCACCAATTGATCGGTGCCGCTGAGCATATCAGCGCCCTTAAAGATGAATTGGTCGGCACCGCTACCACCCTTGATCACATCATCACCCACACCGCCATGGAGCACATCGGCACCGCTCCCCCCCTGCACCGCATCATCACCAATGCCACCATCGAGGTTGCTGGCAATGGAAGCCCCAGTGATTTTGAGATTGTCATTGCCAATGCCACCCGAAAGGATGGAACTCTCACTCGCTTCCAGGGTCACGGCATCGTTACCGAGGCCCATCAAGAAACTGCTGCCCTGAGCACCACCGATCACCTGATCATTGCCAAGGCCAGTGTTCACATCACTATCCACAAAACCCTGGGCCGCCCGGAAGCCTTGGCCCTGGGCTGTGCCGATCACGGTGTCGTCCCCAGAACCGGTGGAAATGGAGGTATCCACAATGCCACCGCCCTCCACCGTTACGTCGCTGTCGTCGATCAGCAGCTCGAATTGGTTGATGGTGCTGCGGGCTGAGCCATGAATGCGGTCGTTACCGGCACTGGTGGTGATCTCAGAGGCACGGATGCCCACGCTGGTGAGCTGATCGATGGCATCACCATCGAAGCCATCCCAGCCAGAAAGATCCACGGTGAGGGTTGAAGATCCGAGCACATTGGTATTGGTTTCACCGTTGCTGCGCACCAACACATCATCCACACCAATGGCATTGGCACCAATGGTGATTGTGAAGGGATCACTGCTTACATGATCGCCCAGGTTTTCAGCAGCAATGCCGGCTGTCACGCTGCCACCGATCACGTTGCTATTACCAAGACTGGTAATCTCGGCATGCTGGATGCCAACGGCTTCGGCATTCAGGCCGCCCACCAGCATCTCATCATTGTCGTTACCCACCAGCAGTGATTGGGCGGCAACCTGGGCAAAGGGATTGGCCACCACGGTGAGGTAGTGGTCGTCGTCGCCGGTGCCCTGCAGGCCATAGGCGCGGGCATCCGCCTGCATCTGCGACACCAACTCGGCATCGCTGTAGGCCTCGGCGTTGGCCTCCACGCCCAGGGTGATGACGCCATCGCCATCGGTGAACAGGTTCACGTTCTGGAGGCCAATGGCGCGCGCCTCGGCATCCGCCTGGGATCCCAAAGCGCCATTGGCACTGGCCTGGGCATCCGCCTCAATGCTGATTAGGCC
>CALJTZ010000275.1 GCA_937975655.1 uncultured Synechococcus sp.
GATCTACACAGGCGAAGACACTCTTTCCCTACACGACGCTCTTCCGATCTCGTGAATCGCGATATCAACCGCAATGTCAATCGTGACATCAACCGGAACATTGACCGCAACTGGAATGTCGACCGCAATTGGGGTCGCAATATCGACATCGGTGATGTTGACCTCTATCCCGGTTGGGCGCGACCTGGTTGGGGTGTTGCACGCCCCTGGAACTATGGCTGGTACGGGGGATGGGCTACTCCCACTTGGGGCTGGTGGGGAGCCAGAGCTGCTGCCTGGGGGGTTGGCGCGTTGGCCACTGCTGCTGTCATCAACGATGCTGTGGATGACGCAGTTGATGATCATGTGAGTTACATCGTGGTGCCGAATACGGACTATCAGCTGCTCTATGGCACTGTTCAGCCAACGAGTAGTTCGAGTGTCACCTTCGATGTCACTGCTAATGGCAGCAGCTATCGGCTAACCGCTGATTGCAACTCGGGTTATCTCAATGGCAGAGAGCCCAGCAATGCCAACGAGGCAGAACTGCTGAATGCTGCCTGTCAGGTGGCCTATGGCTCTACCTGAATTGCCCTGAGCGATGCCACGGCCTGTCACTGATGTGACGGGCTTTTTCATGGCCGCCGGTGTTGGTCTGGCGGGGATTGATGAATCCAGCACTTGTTGCCATTTCCGTCTTTTTCTGGCTGCTGTTGCTGCTCTCTGGGCCCGACGACTTGGGTCGGTGCATGCCGTTGTGCAGCCTTGAATTCAGCCCGCTGATGCAATTGGCCACACTTCTATTCGGTGACTTCCAGATGGGGGATACTGCGTGAGCCTTTTGGGTTGTTCAGCGGCACTTCCCCTCCATGGTGTCTCTCGCCCAACGTCATTTCACGCCCTGCGCCGATGCCTTATCTCATGCGCCTTGCACTGCTTGCACTACTGGCGCCACTGCCTCTGGGCGGGGCGGCCTCAGCGCTGGAGGCAGACGCTGGGGCCACTGTCTCAGCTGAGCCGGTTGCAGCTGAGCCGGTTGCTGCTGAGCCTGCGGCCACGCCAGATGACTGGGCCTTCACTGTGGAGGGCTATGGCTACTTGCCCTGGGTGGATGCCACCACCACGGTGAAGGGATTTGAAACCAACACCTACTTGCCACCGGGAGACATTCTCAATCTCCTGCAATCGGTCTTTATGGGACGGGCCAGCGCCGAGAAGGGGCGCTGGGGCGTCCTGGCGGATGTGGCTTATACACAGCTTGGCGCTGAGCAATCCAAAACTACCAAGCGTGGCCTATTCACGGGCAGCACGGAGGTGACCTCCATTAATGGCTTCTACGACCTCGCCGTTCGCTACCGCTTCGGTGCCAGAGAGTCGGCGGTTGGCTCGCCTGGTCAATACTGGATCATCCCCTACATGGGGGTGCGGGTTGTTGAAGCCCAGCTCGGCGTCAAGGCCCAGGTGAAGGGCAACGGCCCACTCGGACTCACCTACGAGAACGAAGGCAACCTCAAGCACACCTGGAGTCAGCTCTTGCTGGGTACCCAGGCATCTGTGTTCCTGTCGCCTGCCTTGCGAGCATTCGCCCGGGCTGATATCGGTGGCTTTGGTATGGCTGGAGCCCAGGATCTTTCCGGCAATGCCCAGGTTGGGCTTGGCTATGCCCTGGGAAACAACACCGATCTGAATGTGTCCTGGCGTTATGCCGGAATCGCCTACGACAACGGGGCTTCTCGCTCGACCGGCTACACCAGCTATCAGGATGGTGTGGAAGTTGGCCTGAAGTTCTACTTCTGAGGCTGCCCTATTCAGCTCGCCGCAGCCCTTCGCGCAAGAGGTCGGAGGGCTTGATCCGATAGGTGGACTGGAAATCGCGGCTGAATTGTGAGAGGTGTTGGTAGCCATAGGCCATGGCTACTGAGGACACTGTGTCGTTGCGCTCTGGATCCAGCAGGCGTTGGCGGGCTGCTTCCAGGCGCTGGGTGCGAATCCAGTGGGTGGGGCCACAGTTGAAGCGATCCTGGAAGACGTTGCGCAGGCTCCGTTGCGAATAGCCACTGCGCTCTTCCAGGTCGCGCAGGTGAATCGGGCGATCAAGGTTATCGCGTATCCAATCCAGCAGCTCCTCGATGATCGAAGCTTTGGTCCTCTGTTGGTCTGTAGCTCGCGTGCGGCAGCGGTGGATCATGTCGCCACAGATGGCCAGGGCCAGATTGCGGTAGATCAGTTCCTCTAGGCCAATCATGCCAAGCAGGTTGTTCTGCCCCAGCCCGGGCAGCTCCACCACCTCCAGGATCTGATGCAGGGCATGCACCAGGTCGCGCTCGGCGTTGTGGCGGGGCTGAATGAGTCTGATGTCACCCAGGCGCTGCCTGCACCGGGTTGCGCTCAGCCGGAAGGAGGAGAGTTCCGTGGCAGTGCGGCCCAGCCGATGCTGGTCGATTCTGATCATTACCCCCCGGAACGCTCCGATGCGCTCGCGATGGGTGCCTGCCGGGAGGTAGAGAAGATCATGCGGTGCCCGCAAGATCTGTTCCACATTGCCTTGATGCACGGTGAGGTGGCTGTCCACAGGCAGCAGCACGCTTGAGTTCGGTGCTGCCGCTCGGTTCTGGCTGTGGAAGCCGCTAGAGATCTGAATGTCATTAATCTGCCAGCTCTGGTTCCCATCAGGTGCTGGCATTCCGAGCTCGCTTGATTGGTAGGAGAGGCTGGTCATTGGGGCTGCACTCGCACAACGCAACGGAAACCCATATGGCAGGTGGAGGTGTCGATGCCCTGCGCCATCCGGGCAGCTGGCCGGTACCGGCGGCAATAGCTGGGGGCGCACAGAAATGAGCCCCCTTTCACCACCCTGCGCGGCATGGTTCCGTGCTGGGAGTCGGGGGCGATGCTGGCCTCACGGGCGGCCTTGGCGATATTGCAACAGCCCGAATCGCCCGAAGGTTGAGCATGGTTGTCGCTGTACCAGTCGCTCGTCCACTCCCAGACATTGCCGATCATGTCCACCAGGCCATAGCCGTTGGCTGGAAACGCACCGATGGGTGAGGTGCGTTCATACCCGTCTTGGAGGGAGTTGTGCTGGGGAAACTGCCCTTGAAAGGTGTTGGCCAGCATCCGACCGCCGGGATGTAGATCGTCGCCCCAGGCGTATTCGGTGTTGTCGAGGCCGCCCCGCGCGGCCCGTTCCCACTCCCGCTCGCTCGGGAGTTGCTTGCCCAGCCAGTGGGCATAGGCCTCGGCATCTTCGTAGGCGAGATGAACCACGGGATGGTGCTCACGGTTCTTGATCGAGCTACCCGGGCCTTCGGGATGGCGCCAATTGGCCCCGGGGATGTATTGCCACCAGCTGTAGGGATCAGCCTGGGTGGGTGCTGCCGGAGGCGGCATAAACACGATCGAAGCTGGTGCCAGTTGCTCCGGTAGGGCTCCGGGATAGAGGGCTGGATCCGCAGTGCGTTCAGCCAGGGTTTGGTGGCCCGTGGCCTTCACGAATTTGAGGAACTGGGCATTGGTCACGGGAGCCCTGTCGATCCAGAACCCCTCCACCTCCACCGAATGGGCGGGAGCTTCTTCGGGGTAGTGGTGGTCGGAGCCCATCACAAACTGACCCCCAGGGATCCAGCACATGTCCCGCGCCGGCGGGCGGCCGGGAGCACGCTGGCTCCTGCCGGATGGGGTGATGGAAGGGGCCGCAACCATGGTGGATTGATGAAAGGGCCCGGAGTCGGCCGGGCCCGTTGACTCAGATGAATGCGAACGATGCGTGTCAGGCAGCGCCGCTGGCGGCCTGTTCGAGCTTCTCCATCACCCGCTCCAGCGAGAAGCTCGCTGCTTTTTGCCGTGGTGGGTAGTCCACGAAGGTCTTGAGGAACTCGCCCACAAAGGCCTGGGCCGGCACGATGAGGAAGACATGATCGAAGATCCAATCCCAGTAGGTGTTGGAGGTGATATCTGCCCGCTCATAGGGGTCGGTGAGCAGGTTGAACATCTTGGGCACCCGTAATTCCACAAAGGGCTCTGCCCAGATCTGGCACGTGCCCTGTACGCGCTGCTCCCGGAACACGAACTTCCAGTTGTCGTAGCGCAGGCCCACCAGATCGCCGTCGTCGGAGAAGTAGAAGAACTCCTTGCGCGGGCTCTTCTCGACCTTGCCCGTCCAGTAGTCGAGCATGTTGTAGCCATCCAGGTGGATGCGGAAGGTCTTGTTCCCCACCTGATGGCCCGTGAGCAACTTCTGCTTGATCTCCGGCTCGCCGGCGGCGGCCAGCAGCGTTGGCAGCCAGTCGAGGTGGCTGCAGATGCCGGTGATGTTGGTGCCAGCGGGGATATGGCCGGGCCAGCGCACCAGGGCGGGCACGCGGTAGGCCCCTTCCCAGTTGGTGTTCTTTTCGCTGCGGAAGGGGGTCATGCCGGCATCGGGCCAGCTGTTCATGTGGGGCCCGTTGTCGGTGCCGTACATCACGATCGTGTCGTCGGTGACGCCCAGCTCATCGAGCAGGTTCAGCATCTCGCCGATGCACTCGTCGTGATAGATCATCACGTCGTGGTATTCCGACTGCCAGCGCCCGGAACGGCCGATGTCCTGTGGCCTGGCGTAGGTGCGGAAGTGCATGTGGGTGGTGTTGAACCACACGAAGAAGGGCTCCCCGGAGGCCACCGCATCACGGATGAAGCGCTTGGCCTCCACCATGAACTCGTCGTCGGCCGTTTCCATCCGCTTGCGGGTGAGGGGGCCGGTGCTCTCAATCCGCTGGGTGCCGTCGCCATTGGCCCAGCAGTGCAGCACGCCGCGCGGGGCGAAGCGCTTGCGGAAATTGGGGAACTCGGGATCGTCCTCCTTGGGATAGTCCCGCAGTTCAGGCTCTTCCTCGGCATTGAGGTGATAAAGGTTGCCGAAGAACTCGTCGAAGCCGTGCATCGTCGGCAGATGCTCGTCACGGTCGCCGAAGTGGTTTTTGCCGAATTGGCCTGTTCGGTAACCCTGCGGTTTGAGTAATTCGGCAATTGTTGGATCTTCTGCCTTGAAGCCCTGTTCTGCCCCGGGCAGGCCCACCTTGGAAAGGCCGGTGCGGTACACACTTTGGCCGGTGATGAAGGCGGCGCGGCCGGCGGTGCAGCTCTGCTCGGCGTAGTAATGGATGAACTTGGCGCCTTCTTTGGCCACCCGGTCAATGTTGGGGGTCTGGTACCCCATCAGCCCATGGCTGTAGCAGCTCAGATTGCTCTGGCCGATGTCATCGCCCCAGAGAATCAGGATGTTCGGTTTTCCGTTCGGCATTGGGAGAGACCACCGAGAAAGGGGGCTGCTGGAGCTCTGTGGCGGTTCCGCAACCCTTGCCATCGGATTGTGGGCAGGGTGGCAGGATGGCGCCGCTCGAAAAGTGCATTCCTACCGTTTTTGCCGCTGTCCTTCGGCTGTGTGGAGCAGCTCGCCCAAGGGGCGAGCTCACTGGGATTGGACTACTCCATTACCCAGCTTGTCGGTGGTCCCCTCGAGGCCGACCTCACTCCCCTTGTGATCGGCCCCTTGCAGCTGGTGCGGCTCCGCTACAGCCGGGCCCTCCACATCGCCGGTGACAAGCCGCAGGGTCAGCAGGTGTTTGCCCTGAATCTGGCGCCCCTGGCCAGCACCGACGGCATCCGCAGCCACGGGAAACTGCTAACGAACGCCTCGATCTTTGGCACGCGTCCCACGGGGGAGGCCCATCTCGTGTTGCCGCATACCTCTGAGCTGGGCCTGGTCTCCATGGAGCGAAAGCTGTTTCAGCAGTGGGCGCTGGAGCTGGGCTTCGGCCATCTTGATGATCACGTCCCCGCCTCGAATTGGTGGGACCTGGATCCACAGGCGTTTGAGGGCCTGCGCCGCTTCGTGCAGCACCTCTTCCGTGTGGCGATGCACCAGCCTGCATTGCTTCAGGAACCCACTTGGCAGCGCCTGGCCCTTAAGGACTTTGTTCCCCTGCTGATGAGTGGGTTGAGCCAATCTCTAGGGCAGGGCGTTGTGCCGCCGCGCACTCCGGCCCGCATCGACATGGTGAAGCGGGTGCAGCGCTGGATGGCAGACCATCCCGCCGAGCCCATCACCCTCGACGACCTCTGTCGGCAGATCTATGCCAGCCGCCGCAGTGTGATTCAGGGATTCCGTGAGCACTTGGGGATGGGTCCGATGGCCTATCTCAAGCTGCAGCGTCTGCACGCCGTACGCCGTGAGTTGTTGGCGGCGGAACCGGATCAGGTGAGTGTGACGGGGGTGGCGGCCCACTTCGGATTCTTCAATTCGGGGCATTTCGCCCGTGACTACCGTCAGCTGTTCGGTGAGCTCCCCAGCATCACGCTGTTATCGCGCCCTCTCAGGAATGGAATCGACACCAGCACCGTGATCAGCAGGTAGGCCAGGATTCCAATCTTCACGCCACTCAGGTGGCCTCCGTGGGTACCGGCCAGCAGCAGGGCCAGACCCGGATTGCGCATGGAGGTCACCAGGGAGGTGGTGGTGCGCTCTTGGGTGTCGTTGCCGGCCAGGGCGTAGCCGATCGCCAGGGCTGCCACCACCATCACCACCATCAGGGCCAGTGCTGCCAGGTTTCCGGCCAGGAAGGGCAGCAGGATGGGCCCGACCTTGATCAGCACCACCACGATCAGCAGCAGCAGCAGGATGTTGGCCAACTTGTCCAGGGGGCCTTCGAGGCGACCCGCCACTGATGGGGCGAAGTGGCGCAGCAGCAGGCCCATCGCCAGGGGCAGCACCTGCACCCGCGCCACCTGAACGGCCACATCACCGGGGGCGATGTCCCAGCCCTCGATTCCGAAGATGGCACGGAAGGCAGCCGCCATCACGGGCACCGACACGATCGCCCCAAGGGCGGCACCCACCTGCAGCAGGGCCGCGAGCTGGCGGTCCCCGCCAGCTTTCCCTGCTTTGCGCAGCGTGAGCGGAGCGCTGGGGCACACGGCCATCAGGGCAACGGCATAGCGCGCCGGTTCCGTGAGGGCATAGCTCCAGGGGGTTTGTAGCAGTAGCAGGGCCACCAGGGGCACCAGTAGGCAGGAGCCGATTAACGCCCGGATCAACAGGCCTGGTCTGCTCGTCCACTGCCGCAGCGCTTCCGGTCGCAGGCTGATGCCCAGGGCCAGCATGATCGTGAACAGGGTGCTGCTCACCAGCAGGGCAGGTGTTGCCGTCATCGGCCGATGCCTCCAAGAAAGAGAAGAACGAGAGCTGCCAGGCCGATCAGGGTGATCATCACGGCGGTGGCTGAAGCAATGGATGGCTCCTCCTGGTAAGTGAAGTCGTCCCGCAGCAGGCGTTTGAGGTTGCGGCTGTGTTGTCGGGTGGCCGCCACCATGGCCACCACGCCGGTGACGATGAAGGCCAGGGCCACCAGTTGCACACTCCAACCGGGGTTGCCGATCTGGCCTGGATTGCGGCTGTTGATGGCCGCCACAATCTTGTCGAGGCCGAAGCCGAAGCTGATCAGCGAGAGACAGGTGCGGATCCAGGCCATCAAGGTGCGCTCGGCCGCATCCCGGTTGCGCTGGCGGGCAAGGTTGTCGGCGAGGTTCATGGCCTTAGTCCGTCGCGTGGCTGGTCCTGTTCAAATCGCATCTCAGCCTCCAGTTCCCTGGCGAGGAAGACGTTGAGGAAGGTGCGGATCACGGCCACCACCGCCAGCTGAATCAGGTTGTCCCTGCTGGGACTCGAGGTGGTGGACACGATGTCGGCTCCCAGTTGGAATTCCAGGGCCAGCGACAGCCAACTGCCGAAGGTGAGCCGGGCACTGGCCGTGGGGCGCAGGGAACGGTTGCCAGCCCGCCGCAGGCAGCGGGCCTGGCGCAGGGTGGCCAGCAGGCCCACCAATACCGTGCCAACAGAGAGCGCTTCGAGCACGAAGCGCATGGCCGCCGCCGCGTGGGCAAGGACGGCCTCGGGAGCGTCAAGCGTGATCACGGGGTTTGTGGTGGCGTTGCGTCAACAGATGGCTCAGCCAGCCCGGTGCGGCCACCGAGGCCACGAGGATGGTGAGCGAGGTGCTCAGCCGGCTGGAGAAGGCACGGGCGGGATCCAGCCCGGAGTGAATGAAGGTGAGGGTCACGATCGCGGCGAACACGCCCGTGGTGAGAGCGCTGGCGGAACGCAGCAGATCGCGGGGGCGGCGGCCTTCCAGGGGCAGGTGGGTTCTGCTGAGGGTGTGCCCGGCAATCACGCCCGCTACCGCGAGGAACAGCACCGTGAGCGCCCGTTGCTCCACGTTCTGCTCCGGCCCGCTCTGCTGCAGCAGGGCCGCCAGCACCCAGGCTGTGCCCACCAGGGTGCCTGTGGCGGCACCGATCAGCCACCACCACTGGCTGGCCCGTTGCACGATGCCGCTGAGGGTGGCCCCCCCTGCCAGCACCACGGCGCTGAGCAGGGTGGAGGGCACCACGGGCAGGTTGCGCGCCAAGGCGAAGCCCACGGCGCCACCGATCAAGCCACCGCCGATGCGGCTGAGTTGCAGCCCTGGCGTGGGCGTTGGGGGCGGCGGTTCGTGCACAGGGCTCCGCAGCGGGCCCCCGCAAGGTAAGGATCCCGTTGCGATGGCGTCAGCGGGATCCGGTGGAACTGCGCGGATTCGGCAGGGCGAGAGGCGTTGGCCCGATGGGGTGAGGTGGCGTTGGGCGGGCGATAGGGTCGTTCCAGGCAGGCTTCCCCATGACAAACGCCCCAGCACAACTGGACATTCAGGCCGCGGAGGGTGGTCCGATCGGCGTGATGATCTGCGGCCATGGCAGCCGCAATCGCCAGGCCGTGGTGGAATTCGCCCAGCTGGCGGAGGGCCTGCGCCTGTTGCTGCCCCACGTGCCGGTGGAGTACGGCTACCTGGAGTTCGCTCGGCCGATCCTGCGCGACGGGCTTGACAAGCTGCGGGCGCAGGGGGCGAAACGGGTGCTGGCGGTGCCGGGAATGCTGTTCGCGGCCGGCCATGCCAAGAACGACATCCCCTCCGTTCTCAATACCTATGCGGCTGAGACCGGCCT
>CALJTZ010000276.1 GCA_937975655.1 uncultured Synechococcus sp.
CGCACTGGCTCCAACAAGCGGTTCAAGTCAACCAAGCCCTCGCCAGAACCCAGCTGAACCACCGAGAGCCCCCCAGAAGCCAGGGAACGGGCAAGGCTGTTGAGATCAGCCGTATCCCCCAAAACAACATGTAGCTCTGCTGAAGAAGCCGAAAACTGCAGAGGACCATGGGATCCAAAGAGAGAGTCCGACATCAGTGCTTAGTCTCTATAAGCTCAGATTAGTTGACTGGTTTCAGGGCGTCAACAATCAGAAAGCCTCAGCAAACAACTGTCTCAATCCCCACTCACGCCCTGAACAATCCGCGAGAGCTCGCTGCGCTCATCGGTGTTGATGCGGTGGGGCACGCCGCTGATGATCCGCTCGAAGTTGGAGAAGGAATCCTTGATCTCGGGGCCGTTGCCCGTGATCACGAACTCGCGGATGCCCTTGTCGTGCCAGGAGCCGCGCATCTTGAACACGTTGAGGGCCCGAGCCATCTCGCCGCGGATCTCCACGTACTGCAGCAGCAGGATCGTGTCGGTGATGGTGGAGATATGGGAATCGGTGATCGAGTGGCTGCCCATGAACTCCTCGGAGGTGTTCGTGAAGAAGCCGGCGATCTCCTCCTGCTTGGCATAACCCGTCACGCCGATCACAAACTGCCGGAAGGCGTTGTGACTCACGCCCCGTGCCAGAGCGCTCAGGGAATCGATCGCCATGCGGGATGGCTTGAACTGGCTGATCTCGGTCTTAATGATCTGCAGGTGATCCTCCAGACCCGTGGACTCGGGATAGGCGCAGATGATCTTGAGCAGACCATCGCGCTCCATCTGCTCGAAATCAATGCCCCAGCTGGTGGCATTGCGCAGCAGCTGGGCGCGGGATTCCTCGTAGGCGAACAGGATCGCCCGCTCCTTGTTGGCACAGGCGTTCTCCACGAACTTGCTCACCAGCAGCGTCTTGCCGGTGCCGGTGGCGCCGGTGGCCAGGATGATCGAATCCTTGAAGAAGCCGCCGCCGCACATCTCGTCGAGCCGCGGCACACCGGAGCTCACCCGCACATTGGAACTGCGCTGGGTGAGGCGCATCGCCCCCAGCGGGAAGATGCTGATGCCGTGCGCACCCATGGTAAAGGGAAATTCACCCTTCATGTGGGTGGTGCCCCGCAACTTGAGGATCTCGCAGGTGCGCCGCCGGCGCTCTCCCTCCAGCACATTGCGCAGGATCACCACGTTATCGGACACGAATTCCTCGACGCCATAGCGGGCGATCGGCCCGTATTCGTCGATGCGTTCGGTGGTCATCAAAGTAGTGACGCCGATCTCCTTGAGACGGGCAATCAGCCTGAAAATCTCACGCCGCACCACCGAAACAGCATCGTATTGCTGGAACACGGCCGTGATCGAATCAATCGCAACCCTGCGGGCTTTGTATTTGCGAATGGCGTAATTGATACGCTCAATCAAACCTGACAGATCGAAGCTGCCGGCCACATCCTGCCCCTCGGGATCCGGCGAGGCATCGAGGATGAAGAGCTTATCCTGCTCCACCATCTCCTGCAGATTCCAACCAAAGCTGGAAGCATTGCGCAGAATATCGAGGGGAGATTCCTCGAAGGTCACGAAGATGCCCGGCTCGTCGAACTGACGAATGCCGTTGTAGAGAAAATTCAGCGAGAACACCGTTTTTCCGGTGCCGGAGGTTCCACTGATCAGGGTGGAGCGTCCAATCGGCAAGCCGCCCTGACAGATGTCGTCGAAGCCCTCGATCCCCGTGGGGAGCTTCTGCACGGACATCAATGCATGGGATGGGGAGCTGGGGTCCTGCATGGATCGGATGGTCCTGAGGGGAAGTTAAGCGAGATCTAGTGGTCTAACTGGGTTCAGCAGGATTTCAAGGCAACTCGCCGGCCTCCACATCCGTGGCGAACCCTTCATCGTTCAACTCCTCATAGAGGAGATCCAGGCCGATCAGCACGCGCTCGCGATCGGAGAGATCGCCGATGATGCGGCGCACCGGAGGCGGCAGGATCTTGGCGAGGGTGGGCGTGGCAAGGATCTTGTCCTCCTCGGCCAACTGGGGGCTTTTGAGCACATCGATCACCTTCAGGGCATACACCCCCTGAAACTCGGTATCGAGGATGTTGCGCAGCGTCTTGAGCGCCCGCATCGAGTTGGGGGTATTCCCCGCCACGTAGAGCTTGAGGATGTAGGTCTTGCGCGGGCTCATCTAATTCACCTCCTGGGCGTAGTCCTGGTTGGCAGCGGCGGTGGCTGGGCTGGGCTCTGCCCCCGGTCCCGATCCCGGGCCGGACAGCGGCAGATCGGGGGGAACCGATCGGCGGTACATCTCGCAGAGATGGGCCAGCACGTCGAGCAGGGCCAGGCGGTAGTCCTGGAGAAAGTCGTTCTTGTGCCCTTCCAGCTTGAGCTGCTTCCAGAAACCGTCAATCAAATCCACGTGAATCTCCACCACCTTGTTCACCGGCAGATCACTGAAGAACGCGGAATGCACAAAGCTCTCGATCGCCTGGTTGGCAGCGGCCGGATCCTTGAAGTAGCTGATCAGCAGATCGCGGTAACTGCGCTCGAGTGACGCCAGCAGCTCCTGGCGCTCCCCCTGAGGGAGGCTGCGCAGAAACAGCGAGGGATCGCGCTTGTAAAAAACGCCCAGGTAGCCCAGCCGGCCTTTGAGGCGGTTGGGCAGCCGCCAGTTTTCCGGCGTGGCCACCCCCCCGGAGCTGGCGGCGGCGGGCTCCCCTGTCGAGCTGGCCTGGGGCCCCTGACGCAGGAAGCGGGACACAGCAGCATCCACGCTGTAGGTGATCTGCTCGAGCTGGTCCTCGGGCAGATGCACCTCAGCCTCGTGGTACTCGATGCGACCGCTCACCTCACCCACCACGACGGCCGGCAGGATCAAGCCCTGGCGCCGCAGGCCCTCGTAGATCTCCGGCGGATAGGCGCCCTGCTGCACCAGCACCACATCAAAGGTGTCGCGCCGGTCCTCCAGCTCCTGCAGCGGCGCCGCCCGGGAGCCCAGATCTTCCAGCTGATAACGGCCACCTTTGAGCCACTGCCGGCAGGCCCGCTCCAGGCGCGGGTCTGACAACAACGAGGCGATGGTGAGAGCCGGCTGAGACATGCGCCGAGAGAAGGCCCCTGGCAATGCCCTCAGTGTTGACGAGCAGGACCCTGAAAGGTGAGGATCCTTGTTTGTCTTTCGATTGCCGTGCGGCAGGCCGCAATGACGAGGCCCGCTCGTCAGCCTGTCCACGCCCCGGACCTCCATGAGTACAGCCACCCCCACCGGTCCCTACGCGATCGTTGAAGCCTCCGGTACGCAGTTTTGGGTTCAGCCCAACCGCTACTACGACTTCGATCGTCTGAACGCCGACGTAGACAGCACGCTGACCCTGGAGAATGTGCTCCTGGTGAACGACGGCTCGGCCGCCAACGTGGGCCAGCCCTACGTGAAAGGCGCCACCGTGGAACTGCAGGTGATGGCCCATCGCCGCGGTCCCAAGCTGATCGTCTACAAGATGCGCCCCAAGAAGAAGACCCGCCGCAAGAACGGTCATCGCCAGGAACTCACCCGCGTGATGGTGAAGTCCATCACGGTGGGCGGCAAGGCCCTCGGCTGATCTCCCCAGCATTCCTTCCCACCCTTCTCCTTCTGAACCATGGCCCACAAGAAAGGCACAGGCTCCACCCGCAACGGCCGCGACTCCAACTCCAAGCGTCTCGGTGTGAAGCGCTACGGCGGTGAGAGCGTCAGCGCCGGCTCGATCCTGATCCGCCAGCGCGGCACCTCCGTGCTGCCCGGTCTGAACGTGGGCCGCGGCTCCGACGACACCCTGTTCGCCCTCAGCGACGGTGTGGTGAGCTTCGACACCATCAAGCGCGGCCTGCGCACCCGCAAGCGCATCAACATCGCCGTCAGCTGATCAGCAGCATCAACAGGTTCAAGAGCCGGCGATTACCCCGCCGGCTTTTTTGTTGGGGGCGCTCAGCCCAGGCGCCGATAGGCCCGGGTGGTGATCAGGAAGGGGTGGAACACCTCAAGAAAGCGGCCCTGCAGGGTGCGGAAGAAGCTCTCCACCAGCTCGGGAGCATCGAAGTGGAAGGGGTATTCGCCGTTGAAGCCCTTGAAGAAATACCAGTTGAGCAACGCGATCGCCTCGCTTCCCATGCGCCGCTCGAACAGGCCGAGCTGGGCCGCGGGATCCGCCAGGTGTTCCAACACGTCGAGGCACACGATCGTGTCGAACTGGGCCGGCAGCTGGGGGTCATCGAGGTCGCGGAAGCAGCGCAGCCGATCCGAGAGCCCCAGCTGCTGGGCCCGCTCGGTCACAAAAGCCCGGTTGTGGGGATTGAGATCCACAAACCACACCGCCTCCACCTGGGGCAGGGCCGCCGCCGCCAGGGCATGGCTGCCGATACCGCCGCCAAAATCGAGCACATGCCCCCTGGCGAACCGGGCCTGCAGCCGCAGGGTGTCGGCGATGTAATCGGCACTGCCCAGGTGCCAGGCCGCCAGTTCCAGCAGGTGCCCGGTGCCCACGGTTTCCTCGTAGAAGGCGCCGGCCTGGTCCGGATCGAAGGCACCGGGATGGATCGCCGCCAGATCGTCGGTGCTGGTGGGCAGGCGCTCCGCCAGATCCTCGATGCTGAGATCCAGGTAACGGGCCAGCTGCGCCGAGAGGTCGAACCCATCGGCCAGAAAGCGTTGGGGATCGAGCACAGGAAGGGTGGTCATTCCCGCACCGTAGGCCTCAGGGCAGGGAGGCCGGCCCCTCACTTGCCTCCAGCTCGGCGCCATCGCCCGGCACCTCCAGCCAGCGACGCAGCCAGCCGGTGAGGGCATAGAAGGGCAGCGTGTCCGCCAGGGCCGCCGCTGCCTTGAACAGGTAGCCGCTGGCGATGAAGCTCAACAACTGGGGCAGCACCGGCTCCCCTAGCCGCACCGGCAACACGTGGGCGCCGTAGTGGCTGATCAACACCACGGCACTGGTGTCCACCAGCTGGCTCACCAGGGTGGAGCCGTTATTGCGCAGCCACAGGGCCCTGCCAGCGGTGAGGCGTTTCCAGAAATGGAACAACCGCACATCGGTGAACTGGGCCGCCAGGTAGGCCACCATCGACGCCCCCACGGCGCCAAAAGCCAACCGCCGCACCTCAAAGAAGGTGCCCTCGGGCGCACCGGCCAAGCCCGGCAGCACGCCCCCAAGCCACAGGATCAGCACGATCCAGCCATTGAGCAGCAGCCCTACCCACACCAGCTGGCTGGCTTTCTCTTCCCCCCAGATCTCACTGATCAGGTCGGTGCAGAGGAACGTGACCGGGTAGGGCAGCGCCCCCACGGCCACCACCACCGGCCAGGAGCCGATGGAGCCCAGGTTCAGGAACCGGGTGAGGCCGAGGATGTTGAGCATCCCCATGGTTCCGAGAAACAGGCCAGCCAACACCAGGAAGGCCAGATCACGGCGCTGCTGCAAACCCAAGCAACCTGGTGCGGAGAGCCGCCCCAGGCTGGCGGGGCCGACAGCGATTGGCAGGCACAACGGGGTGGATGCAACAGTGCCAGCAGGCACTGCGGCGAACACAGCCATGGCGGGCGGCGGCACAGGGGGCGAACAGGGCCCAGGCGAACCCTGCGGCTTTCTGGTACTCGACAAGCCCGCCGG
>CALJTZ010000277.1 GCA_937975655.1 uncultured Synechococcus sp.
CCTGCTCCACCAGCTGGGCCATGCGAATGAAATGCTGTTCAGCCGGGGCGGTGTGGGGCCCATGGCCTTCGCTGTAGCAAAGCCACTGGCACCAGGCCCGGAACAGGCGCCGCTCCAGCTGCCGCAGCGGAAACACATCCGGATCGCTCAGCCCCTTGCTCAGGGGGCCGAAGGCGGCTTCCAGTTCCCCCAGGATCACGTCGCTCTCCGTGATCAGGCGACCATCCAGCTCGAGGGCGGGGAGCATGCCGGAAGGCACCCGTTGTTTGAACCACGCCTCCTTCTCCCCGTAGCAGAACATCGTCACCTTGCGGATGCGATAGGGAATCCGTTTTTCCTCCAGCCACAGCCACACCTTCTGGCAATAGGGACACCAGGCGTGGTGATCGCGGTAGAGCGTCACCCGCACCTCACTCTCCGGGCGGCCAAACAGGCGCAGGCGGGCCTGGGGGTTGGTGGGCCCTTGGATGCGATCGGGCTCCACAGGAGCGAGGGCCTCCAGCTCCGTCCAGCTGAGGGGCGCTGCGGCGGAAGCGGGCATTGTCGGCAAGCCGGAGCCAACTGTTCTAAGCGCTGTGAGCACAGGCGTGCCGGGCCCCAACAGGTCAGCAATCCAGAACGTCTGTGGTGTGCGGCACATCGCCGAGCCAGGAACCCCTTAGGAAGGGTCCAACTGTTGGCTGGTGATGGCGCTCTCTCTTCAGGCACTGGCCAAAAAGGCCCTCGGGGTCCTCGGCCTCAACAAACCCGAAGCAAGCGCCAAGACAGCGGCACCGGCACCGCTGAGCAGTGGTAGCAGTAGCGGTAGCAGCAGCCTCAGGTTTGAGGCCCATGGCCCCCAGTGGGGCTTTGCTTTCTGGAGCCTCTCCAACGGCGATCAGGCACGCCTGCGTGAGGCTGGCGGCAGCGGCCTCTGCCTGCGTATCGCCGACGTGACAGGCCTGAACGGGTCGAGCCCAGCTCCCCACGCCCTGCAGGAGTTACGTGTGGACCCGCGCGCTGGGCAGTGGGGTGTGGCGTTGCCCCTCGGCGACCGCCTCTATCGCGCCGAGCTGGGCCTCCGCACCAGCCAGGGCTGGGTGGAACTGGTGCGCTCGGCACCGGTGATGATCCCCGGCTTCAATGACGCCCCCGCGCCGGCCCCGAGCTTCGAGCCGTTTGCAGCGCCAGCGGCGTTCGATGCACCGGCAACAGCGAACCCGCCAGCGGCAGGCCCTGCGGCCCCCGCCCTGCACGAGCGCATGTATCAAACCGCCACGGTGCGGGTGCGGCAGCTGGGCCGGGGATCCGAGGTGTTGCACACCCTGGAAACCTTGGAGGGTGAGCACGGCGCTCTCAATGCCTCAGGGGTGGGCCTGTGGGCCAGCGGCCGCAACGAATCAGGCGCCGGAGCTGTGGCCCGCCAACGCTCCTTTTGGCTGGTGGCCGATGCCGAACTGATCGTGTACGGCGCCACCGACCCTGCCGCGAGCCTCACCATCGGGGATCAGCCCGTGCCCCTCGCTGAGGACGGCACCTTCCGCCTGCATGTGCCCTTTCGCGATGGCGAGCAGGTGTATCCCATCACCGCCATTGCCGCCGATGGTGAACAGAAGCGCTCAATTCGCCTGAACTTCAGCCGCTCCACCCCCGAGGCCAACGTGAACAGCAAAGAGCAGGCCGTTAAAACCTGGTTTTAAGTCAATGCAAGCCACCCTTTAATTCTCTCTGGCGATCACAACACCAGAAGACGATCTTTGCCACCAAGGCAGAAGCTGAAGCACCCCACTGAATGCCAGCACCCAGAGCCCGGTACCCAGCACTACAAGTTCAGAAAGTCTTTCGGCTCACAGTTGTTGCAGATTAAACACCTGCTCACCGGCAGCCCCTAGGGTCACCCAACACGCCGCAACTGAACCATGGCTCCCTTGGAGCGCAGGATTGATCCGGCTGCTTTGAAGTGGCAGGACGATGGTGAACTCGCCCCCAACGATGTGTTCGCGCTGATCTGCCGTCTGCGTGCGGTGGAACCCGGTGAACGCAGCAACGAACTCTGGCGGCTCGGACAGAAGTATCCCCAGCCCACGCCCCGGGGCGATTCCGGCGACCAGCCTGCCTGAATCACACCCCACCATTGGCACACATTTGGTCACATCTGGTGGTCCCCCAGGCAAGGACGAGTCATATCGGCTCGCGAAGCTCAGGGCGTTGGAGATGACCCATGAGCTGGAGCGAACTCGAGCGGCTGGTGAGCGCCGCTGAAACCAGAGCCGAGGTGCGGCGAGCGGTGCGGCGCTGCACCAGCAGCCAAGACCTGATCACAGCGGCCCGAACCCTGGGCTTTCGCATCACGGCCGCCGATCTCAAGATGGCGGAGGTGAAGCACCGCGTGGAGCACCGCAAACGCCGGCCCCGGCAGCACCAGGGATCCCGCGGAGCCGCCTGAACCGGTCAGTGTTCGTCCCGCAACACCCGCACCACCTGGGGAGCAAACAGAAACACCTGCTCCCCCACCCGCTCGGAGTGGCCGTCGATCGCGAGCACGCCGCCGGAGAGGAAATCAACAGTGCGCTGGGCTACCTCCGGTTCCAGGGAGGCGGTGTCGAGCACCAGGGTTTTCTGCTCACGCACCAGCACCAGGGCGGAGCAAGCCTCATCAAAGGAGAGGGGGGTCACCAGGGCAATTTCGGTGCTGAGGCTGCGGAAGGGGGTTGGCATGCCTGCAAGCTGACGCTCACCACAACCCTTGACCGTTCGCGACACAACCTGTCGTGAGAGCAGCAGATCATGGCCGGCATCCACGCAGTTGTGCTGCTGCCATCCCAGCGGTGCATTCCTAGCTTGAGGGCATCGGGCTGGTCCCAGCCATGGCCGAGGGCTACTCCGAACTCGAGCCCGTGCTGCAGCGCCACGGGCACCGGCCCGACGGCCTGATTGAGGTCTTGAATCGCGCCCAGGAGCTCTACGGCCATCTGACCCCACCGCTGTTGCGTCACATCGCACGGCAACTGCACCTGCCCTTCAGTCGGGTCCAGGGCACAGCCAGCTTTTACCACCTGTTTCGCTTCTCTCCTCCGGCGCGCCACCGCTGTTGGGTGTGTACCGGCACGGCTTGCCATGTGAAGGGCGCGGCCAGCCTGTTGGCCGCGCTGCAGCGGGGACCCCTGAACGCCTGGGGCATTGAGCTCGGCTCGGTGCGCTGCATCGGCACCTGCAGCGGTGCCCCGCTGGTGGTGGTGGACCAGCAGGTGTGGAATCAACAGAGCTGCGCCTCGGTGCTGGCCGGCCTGCGGGAGCTCGCGCCATGAAGGCCTGCCTGCGGGTCTGCAGCGCCGCCAGTTGCCGCAGCCGCGGCGCTGCCACGTTGCAGCACACCCTCAGCGAGGCCATTGCCAGCGCCGGGCTCGAGCACCGCCTCCGCGTGAAGGAGGTGGGTTGCCTGGGCCCCTGCAGCGATGGGCCACTGCTGGCGATGGACGCCAGCCCCGAGGCCCAAACGCAGCTCTATGGCTCCATTCCGGCCGCCGATGCTGCCCAGCTGGCCGCCAGCCTCACGCAGGCCGCCGCCCGGCACACGCTGGCGCAGTGGTGCCCTGCAGGCGGTCAGCGGATTGACCTCAACCATCCCTTTTTCCAGCTGCAACGGCGGCTGGTGTTGGAGCACTGCGGCCAGATCGATCCCAACTCCATCGAGGAGGCCCTGGCAGCCGGTGCCTACCGGCAGCTGGAGCGGGTTCTGCAGACCAACAACCCCGCGGCCGTGATCGAACAGGTGCAGCGCAGCGGCCTGCGAGGCCGGGGCGGGGCTGGCTATCCCACCGGGCTCAAGTGGGCCGCCGTGGCCCAGAGCCCCGGCACCGACAAGCTGGTGGTGTGCAACGCCGATGAGGGCGACCCCGGTGCCTTCATGGATCGCACCGTGCTGGAAGGCGATCCCCACACCGTGCTGGAGGGCATGGCCATCGCAGCCCATGCCGTCGGGGCCAGCCGTGGCTTCATCTACGTGCGAGCGGAATACCCTCTGGCCATTGCCCGGCTGCACACCGCCATCGCCGCGGCCCACGGGCAGGGCTGGCTGGGCATGGCGATCGCCGGGAGCCGTTTCAACTTTGACGTCGAGCTGCGGGTGGGGGCCGGCGCCTATGTGTGCGGCGAGGAAACCGCCTTGATGCAATCGATCGAGGGCAAGCGCGGCATGCCGCGGCCCAGGCCTCCCTATCCCGCAGAGCAGGGGGTGTTCGGCCTGCCCACGCTGATCAACAACGTGGAAACCTTCGCCAATCTGCCGGCCCTGCTGCGCCTCGGCCTGGAGAGCTACGGCCGGGGCACCAAGGTGTTCTCCCTTACCGGCCACGTGCGCCGCTCGGGGGTGATCGAGGTGCCGATGGGCACCAGCCTCCGCAGGATTGTGGAGACCATGGGCGGCGGCGCGGCGGCGGGCAGAACCATCAAGGCCGTGCAGACCGGTGGACCGTCCGGTGGCTGCGTTCCCGCCAACCAGCTCGACACGCCCGTGGACTACGAGAGCCTGAAGGCCCTCGGCACGATCATGGGCTCCGGCGGCATGGTGGTGATGGATGACACCACCAACATGGTGGACATCGCCCGCTTCTTTATGGCCTTCTGCCGGGAGGAGTCGTGCGGCAAGTGCGTTCCCTGCCGCGCCGGCACCGTGCAACTCGACAACCTGCTGGAGAAGCTCCTCGGGGGCCGCGCCGCGCCGGGGGATCTCGAACAACTGGAGCGCCTCTGCCACATGGTGAAGGACACCAGCCTGTGCGGCTTGGGCCAGGGCGCCCCCAAGCCCGTGCTCAGCACCCTGCGCCACTTTCGCGACGACTATCTGGCCCTGGTCCCAGCGGAGACCAGCCGATGAGCCTCTGCAGCCTGCGCATCGACGACCATGAGGTGGCAATCGCGGCGGGCTCCACCGTGCTGCAGGCGGCACGGGAGGCGAGTGTCGCCATCCCCACCCTCTGTTTCCTCGAGGGGCTGTCGGCGGTGGCGGCCTGCCGCATGTGCCTGGTGGAGGTGAGCGGCAGCGACACACTCCTGCCGGCCTGCATCACCCGCGTGCAGGAGGGAATGCAGGTGCACACCGCAACCCCGCGCCTGCAGGACATCCGCCGCACGCTGATCGAGCTGCTGTTCACCGAGGGCAACCACGTGTGTGCCATCTGCGTGGCCAACGGCCATTGCGAACTGCAGAACCTGGCGGTGGAGGTGGGGATGGACCACAGCCGCCTGCCCTATCGCTTCCCCGATCGCCCTGTGGATCTCTCCCACCCGCTGTTCGGGCTTGATCACAACCGCTGCGTGCTCTGCACCCGCTGCGTGCGCGTCTGCGACGAGGTGGAAGGGGCCCACGTATGGGATGTGGGCTGGCGCGGCGAACACTGCCGGATCATTGCCGGGCTCGAAGAACCCTGGGGTGCCGTGGAGGCCTGCACCCACTGCGGCAAATGCGTGGAGGTGTGCCCCACCGGCGCCCTGTTCCACAGGGGGGACACCACCGAGGAAAAGCACAGCGACCCCGCACGGCTCCAGGCACTGATGCAGGCCCGCCAGCAGCAGCGATGGAACCCGTGAGCCCAACACGTCCCCGCAGACAACGGCTGGCCACGGTGTGGCTGGCGGGCTGCTCCGGTTGCCACATGTCGTTTCTCGACCTCGACGAGTGGCTGCTGGAACTC